>JACDEA010000154.1 GCA_013816725.1 Actinomycetota bacterium | reverse complement strand
CCGCTGTGCCGTGAGGCCGCAGTCGCCGCGCTCGGTGCCATCGGCGACCCTGCCGGCCTTTCGGCGATCCTGGCGGCGACCACCGACAAACCTGCGGTGCGACGACGCGCCGTTCTCGCGCTGGCGCCCTTCGCCGGCCCCGACGTTGACGCCGCGTTGGAGCGCGCTCTCGAAGACCGCGACTGGCAGGTGCGTCAAGCGGCCGAGGACCTGCTGCGCGACGACTGAGAGCGCTAGCGGTTGCTCCCCATGAACATCACCTTGAGGGAGTCGAACGACTCGAGGCATTTGCCGGCGCCCAGCACCACGCACTCGAGCGGCGCGTCGACCAGATGCACCGGGATTGCGGTCTCCTCGGCGAGGCGGCGGTCGAGGCCCCGCAGGAGGCCTCCGCCGCCGACGAGGTTGATTCCCTGGACGATGAGGTCCTGCGCCAACTCGGGTGGGGCCTGACCGAGGCACTGCACCACCGAGTCGACGATGGCGCCCACCGGCTCCTCGATCGCGGTACGGACCTCCTCGGGCGAGAGGATCACGGTCTTGGGAAGTCCCGACATCAGGTCGCGGCCGCGGACCTCGGCCTTCATCTCGTCCTCCGCCGCGTAGGCCGACCCGATCGCCATCTTGATCTCTTCGGCGGTGCGCTCGCCGATGGCGATCCCGTACTCGCGACGGACGTAGGTCTGAATTGCGTTGTCGATGTCGAAACTGCCGACGCGGATCGCCTGGAGCGCAACGATGCCGCCCAATGAGATGACCGCGGTCTCGGTGGTACCCCCGCCGACGTCGACGATCATGTTGCCGAGCGGCTCGTGGATAGGCAGGTTGGCGCCGATGGCCGCGGCCATGGGCTGCTCGATGAGATACGCGCCGGCAGCACCGGCCCGCCGGGCCGCTTCTTCGACGGCGCGCTTTTCGACCTCGGTGATGGCCGACGGCACGCAGATCAACACCCGCGGCCGGTTGAACCGCGTGACGCCTGTGCGCTGGAGCAGGAGACGGATCATCCGCTGGGTGATGTCGAAGTCGGTGATCGCGCCCTGCCGCAGCGGCCGGACCGCCACGATGTAGCCAGGGGTGCGGCCGATCATCTGCCACGCCTCGTGACCCATGGCCAGCACGTCCTGGCTTCGGCTGTTGAGCGCGATGACGGTGGGCTCGTTCAGCACGATGCCCAACCCGCGCGTGTACACGAGCGTGTTGGCCGTGCCCAGGTCGATGGCGAGGTCCCTAGCCAGTGCGATCCCTCCAGGAATCCGGCGTGGGCGGCGGTGGCTGCTGACGATCAGGCGCCAGCGCGCGGAGCTCGCGGTTGAACTCCTCGATCCCGTACTCGACCGAAGTCGGCTGGCGGTGACGCAGCCACAGGATCAGCCAGCCGATGCCGCTCAGAACGAAAGCGAGAAAGAGGTAGAGGAGGTTGCTCACCGCGTCACCGACTCGATCGGCTGGGCGTCGGTGCCCCACTCGGAGCCGCCGGCCCACGTTTCCTTCTTCCAGATCGGGGCCGCGCTCTTCAACGTGTCGATGGAATACCGAGCGGCGTCGAACGCGACATCGCGGTGCGGCGCGCTCACGACCACGACGACAGCGGTGTCGGTGATCGACAGGGTGCCGATGCGGTGCAGCATCGCGATGCGACCCACCGAGGGCCAACGTGTGCGGACGTCGTCGGCGATGCCCTTCAAGCGCGGTTCGACCTCCTCGTCGTAGGCCTCGTACTCGAGGGCAACGACTCCGTCGCGCCCCGGGGCGTGGTCGCGCACGGTGCCGGCGAACGTGACAATTGCGCCACAGGATGGCAGCACCGCCCACGCGTGCGCGTCGGCGACAGGTAGTGGCTCGCGCCACAGGCCAACCCAGAGATCGCCCGATGGCGACTGCCGCATAGCACAATGCTAAAGGGTGGCGGTGGGACCCGATGCCTTCTCGGCGAGGCTCACCTCTATATTTCGACCATGGACGTCGGCGACGGTGTAGGCGACGACGAGCCCACCGCCGGGTGGATTTCCCCCGACGACCGACTCTGGCGCCACCCGTCGGAGGTTGCCGACGTCGCGCCGCGACGCAGCCGCAGGGCCGAGCCGCGGCTCTGGAGCGTGGCAGTACTCGCCGGTTTGATCGCATCGATACTCACGTCGGCCGTCATCGTGGCCGCCGGTGGCTTCAACAAGACGGTCGTGCGGTCGTCCGAGATCCTGGCGCCCGACACGGCGTCACCGGTCGCGCTCTCGAACGCCTCGCCACAGGTTGAGCTGATCGCCGAGCGGATCCGGCCGTCGATCGTTCAAATCGACGTCGACACCGCCGGCGGAAGAGCCAGTGGCTCAGGCGTGGTGTTCCGCACCGACGGTCACATCCTCACGAGCCACCACCTCGTCGACGGTGCTCGCAGCATCAAGGTCGAGACGTCCGAGGGCCAGCAGGTGGACGCCAAGCTGGTCGGCGGCGACAAAGACACCGATATAGCGGTCGTGAAGGTCGAGGGTGTCAGGGGCACCGCGGCGCCGCTCGGTAGCGCCGCCAAGCTGAAGGTCGGCCAAATTGCCGTCGCCATCGGTGAGCCGCTCGGCTTGCCCGGCGGACCCACCGTCACCGTCGGCGTCGTCAGCGCGGTCGGTCGCCAGGTCGATCGCGACGGCGGTTCGTTGCTCGACATGATCCAGACGGACGCGCCCATCGCTCCGGGCTCGTCGGGCGGCGCGTTGGTCGACGGCGCCGGGTCCGTCATCGGGATCACGACGGCGATCGCGGTGACCGAGGTGGGCGCCGAAGGGCTGGGGTTCGCCACGCCGATCGACATCGCGCGCGACGTCGCCGATCAGCTGATCACGTCGGGCCGCGTCGTCCACGTGTGGCTCGGCATCGAAGGTGAGGATCTCGATCACGCGCGAGCCAAGGCGATGAAGGTTCCCGGCGGCGCCGTCGTCAAGGGGGTCCGGGGCGACAGCCCGGCTGCGCACGCCGGCCTCACCGCCAGCGACGTCATCGTCGGACTCCAGGGTCGCCCGGTCACGTCGATGGCCGGGCTCATGATTGCGTTGCGCGGGCTGAAGCCCGGTCAGGTCGTCAAGCTCGACGTCCGCCGCGATGGGACCAAGACGCGCAACATGAGCGCGACGTTGGTCGAGCGGCCGGCCTCGCTGAAGAACTAGCGGGCCCGGCGCCGGCGACGGGCTCGCACCAGCGCCACGACCGCGGTGGTCGCCAGCGCGACGACCGCCCCGCTGCTCCCGAGTACGACAGCCTGGCGGCGCTTGGCGCTGAGCCGGCCCCACCACGAACCGACGCCCGAGGCCACGACGGCTTCTTCGTTGGTCGCTTCCGCGTTCCAGCCCAGCGCCTTGAGCTTGTCGTTGGCCACGACCCACGGATGCTCGCGATACGGCGCGTAGGACGGGACCGCCGTCGACAGACCGAGGGCGTACAGCGCACGGGTGAGGCGCGACGCCACGCGGTCGGGTAGCGGGAGGCGGCGGCCGCCCACGAGGTCGGCGGCCACTTCGTCCTTGACCCAACCGTTGGGCGCCACGTTGTAGACGTCGTCGCTGCGGTCGCCGTCGGCGCTGAGCACCGTGACGATCGCGCCGGCCAGGTCGTCGACGGCGAGGTACTGCACCGGCCGGGCGCCGGGCGCCAGCGCCAGCGTGACCCAGTCGGTCCCGCCGGGCCCGAGCGTGATGGGCGGCCGCAGGACGACGACGCGCGCCGAGGGATGTTCGGCGCGCCACTCGGCCAGCACCCGCTCCACTTCGGCGTGGGCGGTGGCGAAACCGACCGCGGGATTGGGCCGCAGCGCGCCGTCCTCGGTGAGCGGCACGCGGTTGTCGGGCCAGGCGCCGTAGACCGTCGCCGACGACACGTGCACGATCAGGCCTATCCCGGCGCTGCCGGCCGCCTCGAGAACGCGGCGGGTGCGGTCGACCGCGTCGCTCTCGGCCGCGTCGGCCCGGCGGGGCGAGCCCAGCGGCCAGTCGGTGTGCACGAGCGCGTCGCCGTCCTCGAAGATCGCCTTGAGGTCGTCGACGGACAGGTCGGCCAGGTGGAAACGCAGCTTGGGCGCACCGGCAATGGGCGGACGCGAGTCGAGCCCGATGACCTCCTCGACGGTGGGATCGGCCTGCAGGCGGGCCAGCACTCGCTGGCCGAGGCGGCCGGAGACGCCGGTCAAAATAACGGTACGCACCCCCCTACCATGGCCGCATGGCAGCCGGAGGTCCACCCGAAGGCGGCAACCCATTCGAAGGCATGCCCCTTTTCCGCGATCTACAGGGCCTCTTCGCCGCGCAGGGACCGGTCAACTGGGACATCGCCCGCCAGGTTGGCGTGTGGACCGCGGCCGAGGGCGTGGCCGAGCCCAACGTCGACCCGCTCATCCGCATCCGCTT
Organism: Actinomycetota bacterium; assembly: GCA_013816725.1. GTDB lineage: Bacteria > Actinomycetota > Acidimicrobiia > Acidimicrobiales > JACDEA01 > JACDEA01. The sequence goes on along the minus strand of JACDEA010000154.1, from coordinate 1,582 downwards.
CGAGGAACTGGCCCGGGTCGCCGAGTTGCATGTGGCCGATGCCACCGGCCTGGCCACATCGGTGGCGGGCACCCACGTCTCGGTGCAGCCCGTCACCCGGGCCGAGTGGGCCGCCGCTGCGCTCGACGCCTATCGACCCCTACTAGAGCGCTTGGCCGGCGGGCTGGCCGCCGCCGGGCTGGGCGGCGTGGGCGTCGTCGAGGACGACGATGTCACCGGCGGGCCCGATCCGCTGGCCGGGTTCCTCGGCAACATCTCGCAGGTGATGGGCCCGGTGCTCGTCGGCCTGCAGTCGGGGTTCATGGCCGGACACCTGGCCCGGCGTGCGCTGGGTCAGTACGACCTGCCGATCCCTCGGCCGCCGTCGGACGCGTTGCTCGTCGTCGCCGCCACCGTCGATCGCTTCGCCACCGACTGGAGCCTCCCGCTCGACGACGTGCGTCTGTGGGTCTGCCTCAACGAGATCACCCATCACGCCGTCCTCGGCCGTCCCCACGTGCGCGAGCGGCTGGAGCACCTACTGGGCGAATACGCGGGCGGGTTCGAGCCCGACTCGTCGTCGTTCGAGGCCCGGTTGGGCGACCTGGACCCCACCGACCCGGCGTCGTTCCAGTCGGTGCTGGGCGATCCCGAAGCGATCCTTGGGGCCATGCAGTCCGATGCGCAGCGCGCCCTGCTACAGCACATCGGCGCGCTGGTCGCCGCCATCGAGGGTTACACCGACCACGTGATGGACGTCGTCGGCCGCAAGCTCATCGGGTCGTATCCCGCGCTTACCGAAGCGTTGCGGCGCCGGCGCGTCGAGCGGGGCGACGGCGACAAGTTCGTCGAGCGGCTGTTCGGGGTCGAGCTGGCCCAGGCGCAGTACGACCGCGGTCAGGCGTTCGTGCGCGGTGTCCTCGAGCGGGCCGGCGACAACGGCCTCAACCGCCTCTGGCACTCCGCCGACGAGCTACCCACCCCGGCCGAGGTCGACGCCCCCGGCCTCTGGCTCGCCCGCATCGACCTCCCCACCAGCTAGCCCCCGGGCCGCGGCCTGGCGGGCGGCCAGCGCCCGGCGGCCGGTGACGTATGTGAGCGCAGCCACGGCGAGGCCGACTGCCATCACGAAGAACCCGACGCGCTGGGGGACGGTGAGAGCGACAGGCAACAGCGCGCCGCCGACCCAGGCGAGCTGGAACTCCGACTCGAAGCGGGCGAAGGCCCGGCCCTGCGCGGCGTCGGGCGCGTCGCGTTGCACGAGGGAGTCGAAACCGAGCTTGCCGACGTTGGCGGCCACGCCGACGACGGCGGCCAACACCGCGGCAGCGGGACGGCCACCGATGCGTCCGGCGACTACCGCGCCGGCGGCGATGGCGACGAGCGCGCCGGCGACCATGCGTTCCTCGACGACCCGTTCCCGCAGCCGCGGCGCGACGACCGCGCCCAGGAAAGAGCCCACCATGCTGGCGACGAGAACGACCCCGAACCACCACGAGGGCGCGTCACCCCGACGGAACTCGAAGGCGACGAGGAATGTGAGGAAGCCCACCGCGGCGCGCAATGTCGCCGTGGCAGTGGCGGCCAGGCGGATCCCCGGCTC
>JACDEA010000153.1 GCA_013816725.1 Actinomycetota bacterium | reverse complement strand
CAGCGCGGCCCTGGTGGCTGCGGCCGTTCGGGCCGTTCGGGCCGGTGCGACCCTGGTGGCCGCTGCGCCCGGGCGAACCGGCCTTGCCGCGGGGAGTGTCCGGGCTGTTGCGACCGGGTTGACCTACCCGAGGCGGCGCGTCGCGGCCGGCGCCGAGCGCTGTCTCGCCGGGACCGATGGTCACCATGACGATCGCTCCCGCCGCACCTGCTGAAAATAGGACTACCCGCCGAGCGGTTGTCACGCCGTGCTCCTCTCGTTTCGCCGACCGCCAAGTCTACGGGCCGATGGCCCGGGCCCGGTCGCGCCTCAGTTGCTGCGACTGGGTCCGCCGCCGTGGCTCTGCCCGGGCGACGTCAGCCAGGCCCACGCCTCGGCCAGGTTGGCCAGCTGGGCCGACGTCGCGCCCCCGGCCCGGTCACGGATCGCGTCGAACAGGGCGACCCGTGCTTCGTAGCTGGACTTCGAGAGGGCGGCTGTCTGCTGCTCGTCCATGGCCAGGCATCGTGGCACAGCTACCGTGCACCGCGTGGCGTCGGGACCGGTAGGAGTCACATTTGCCTCGCTCCAGGCGCTGGGGCCGAGCGCGGCGCTCGACGTCGCCGCCCGCGCCGAAGGGCTCGGTTACTCGTCGTTCTGGACGGCGGAGGTCACCGGCCCCGAGGCATTCTCGCTGCTGTCCGCCGTGGGCGTCGTCGCGCCGACGCTCGGTCTCGGGACCGGCGTCCTGGCGTTGCAGCTGCGAACGCCGCCGCTGCTGGCCATGGCCGGGGCCACGCTTCAGGCCATGGCGCCGGACCGCGACGTCTTCCTCGGCGTCGGAATCTCCTCGCCGGTTGTCGCCGGCCGGTGGCACGGCGCTCACTACGGCGACCGGCCGCTGGCCCAGGTCCGCGAGTTCGTCTCGCTGCTCCGGGCCTGCCTCTCAGGCGAACGGGTCGACCACGAGGGCGACTTCTACAACGTGTCGCGCTTCCAACTGGGCGTGCGGCTTGGCGACCGCAGGCCCAAGATCGTCATCGGCGCGCTCAACGAAGGCATGCTCCGCCTGGCCGGCGAGGTGGCCGACGGCGTGTTGCTCAACTACCTGCCGGCGACGCACGTGCCGTGGTCGGTCGAGCAGGTTCGCAAAGGCGGCGACGCCACCATCTACAGCTACGTGCACGTCGGCGTGTGCGACCGCGCTGCCGGCGTCGACCTGGCTCGACGTGACCTCTTCTCCTACGCCGTGGTCGACGCCTACGCCAACAACTTCGCCCGGGCCGGCTACGGCGAGTCGGTCGCTGCGGTTCGCGAGCGCCACGCGGCGCGCGACCGTGACGGCGCGCTGGCGGCGGTGAGCGACGCCATGATCGACGGCATCGACGTCATGGGCGACGCGCAACACGTGCGGGCCACCGTTGACGCCTATCGGCACAACGGCGTCGACGTGCCGATCATCTTCCCGCTGCCGTGGGGTGCCGATCGCCTGGAGATCGTGCAGCAGACCCTCGAGGCCGCCGCGCCCGACCCCGCCTAACCGCGCGCGCCGCCGGTGAAGTGCCAGCGGCCCAGGTGCACGGAGGGGACGTGGGCCACCTCGTCCTCGTTCGACGCCGCGAACCGGGCGGCGCCGAGCCGGCGGACGTTCCCCGGGCCGAGCGCGTCGCGGAACGACTGCGTGAACCGGAGGTTGCGGATCGGGCGGGCGATCTTGCCGTCTTCGACCACGAAGGTGCCGTTACGGGTGAGGCCGGTGATGACCATCGTCTTGGGATCCAGCACGCGGCAGTAGTTCAGCTCGCTCACCAGCAGCCCCCGGTCAAGCCCGCCGATGAGGTCTTCGACGCTGGCGTCGCCGCCGGCCATAAAGAGGTTCTCCGGGTAGGCGCCCCATGTCTCGCCGCCCGGCACCGCGTGGCCCGTCGACTCCCCGTCCGCCCTGCGCGCCGTGCGGCGGTCATGGGCGAGCCCCACCGAAACGCCGTCGCGCACGAGGTCGACTCGGCGCTTCGGTGTGCCCTCGGCGTCATACGCCACGCCGATCGCCCTCGGATCGGTGGCGTCGTCCCAAATGTTCACGACGTCGTCGAACTGCGCCTCGTTGAGCCGCACGCATGACTGTCCGTCGAGGTAGGTCTTGGCGTTGAAGCTGTCGAACCCGAGGAACACCGCGATCGTCGCCACGCACTCGTTCTGGAGGACCACCTCGTAGTCGCCCGGATCGAGGTCGACGGGATCGGCGGCCGCCCGCGCCGTCGCTGCGGCTTGACGCCCGAGAGCGACGCCGTCGATGTCGGCCAGCCGGATGCTCGAGCGCGTCGACTGTCCCGCGGCCAGGCCGGGAACGAGCTGATGGATGCCTTCGAACGCGGCGTCGGTGGCACGGCCGCCCGCCCGCTGGCCCGCGGTGTTGGCGTAGGCGTACTCGCGCGACGAGGTGGAGCAGAACCCCGCCGCCTCGAGGCCGGCGCCGGCGTCGACGAAGTCCTTGACGACGGCCGCTCGCTCGCCTGGTGTCGCCGTCGCGGTGGTGGCGTCGTAGTGGTCGACAGCGGGCACCGGCGCCGGCGGAGCCAAGCCCGGCCACTCGTCGTCGACCGGCCGGAGGCGCGCCGCGGCCAGCGTGGCGTCGACCAGTCGGCGCAGCGCGTCGTCGTCCACCCGCGTCGTCGCCACGCTGGCTGATCGGCCGTCGACGCTCACGTTCAGCCCGACGGAGGCGCGATACTCCGCCACGTTCTGGTGGATGAACGAGTTGGCGAACCGGGTCAGCGCCGACTCGCCGGCACCGGCGCGCACCTGGGCGTCGGCCCGACCGTCGACCATGTCGAGCACGCGCTCGGCCAGGTCGCCGGGAGCAACCGCGCCGCTCACCGTCATCCGGTTACCCCCACCCGCACGTTCCTGAACCGCGCCGGGGCCGCCGGGTGGCCGGTGTGACCGGTCTGGTTGGGCTGGCCCTTGCCGCAGTTCGGCGTGCCCCAGAAGACCCACTCCTCCTCGCCGGCGATGCGGTCGAGCGATCCCCAGAATTGCGGCGTGATCCCGGTGTACGTGGGGTTGCGCAGCATTCGGGTGCGGGCGCCGTTCTTGATCTCCCAGGCGATCTCACAACCGAACTGGAAGTTGAGGCGCTTGTCGTCGATCGACCAGGAGCGGTTCGTCGACATGTAGATCCCGTCGTTGGTGTCGGCGATCATCTGCTCGAGCGACGAGTCGCCGGGCAACAACCCGACGTTGGTCATCCGCACCATCGGGAGGCGCGCGTAACCGTCGGCCCGGACCATCCCACCTGGTGGGAGCCCGGCCACGGCGGCGGAGTCGCGGCCCGACAGAACGCCGACCCATGTCCCGTCGCGCACGATGTCGACGCGCTGGGCCGGCGTGCCTTCGTCGTCGTACCCGAAGCTTCCGAGCGCGCCGGGCAACGTGGCGTCGGCGGTGATGTTCATCAGCTCGCTGCCGTAGCGCATCGTGCCGAGTTGTGGAAGTTCGAGGAACGACGTGCCCGCGTACGCCGCCTCCCATCCGAGGATCCGATCGAGTTCGATGGCGTGGCCGACCGATTCGTGGATCTGCAACGCCAGCTGGCTGCTCTCGAGAATGAGGTCGGTGGTGGCCGCCGGGCACGCTGGTGCATGCAAGAGGGCGACGGCCTCCTCGCCGATGCGCGTGGCGTGCCCCGGCAGGTCGAACGCACGAACGATCTCGTACCCGCCGACGTTGAACTGCCCAAACGACTGTGGATACGACCGCACCTGCGACTCGTCGTCGCCGACCGCGGTCGCGCCCATTCCGCCACCGGACTCGACGATGTGCTGACTGATGCGCGACCCCTGGCTCGAGACGAACCACTTCTCGGTGTCCCAGAACGTGAGGTTGGCCCGGGCCAGCGCGACACCGGTCACGCTCTTGGTCGCGGCCGTGAGCGCGACGAGCATGTCGGCCTTCTCGCCCAACGACACCGCGAAGGGATCCTCCAGGTGGCCGCTTTCCCAGTGGGTCTGGGCGACCGGGACATCAGCCATCTCGATCGCAGGACCGGCGACCAGGGCCGAGGCGCGGGCGATGTCAGCGGCGCGCCGCCCGGCGGCGCGCGCCGCTGCTGTGGTGATGTCTTGGGTGGCGAAGAAACCCCACGACGAGCCGATCAGCGCCCGCACCCCGACGCCGCCCTCCTCGGAGTAGTTGAAGCCCTCGATCATTTCGTTGAGGCAGTTCAATGCCTCGGTGCGGCGAACGACGACCCGCGCGTCGGCGTAGGTCGCCCCGGCGTCCAGCGCGCCCTGCACCGCGTCGTCTGCGTAGTCGAACACTTAAGTCGGGGACACTAGGGGACGACGACGGCGTGGATCGGCGGGGCCACGCCCGCTTCACCGGCCATGAGCAGGATCAGGTCCTCGGCCGAGGTCAGGTCGGCGACGGCACGCGGCACATCGGCGAAGGGGTACTTCCCCGACACGAGTAGCTCGAAGGCGCGGTCGTACGACGGCGCGTCGACGCCCAGTGCGCCTTGGATCCGCAGCTCCTTGAACACCACCAGGTCGGACTCGAAACCCGGGGTGCCGGCGCCGAACCCGCGCGTGCCGGCGACCACGATGGTCCCGCCCGGTCGGGCCATGGCCACCGCCTGGCCCAACGCCGCGGGGGCCCGAGCCGTCACGTCGACCACCAGCTCGGCCAGGCCACCAGTGGCCTTCTTGAGCGCCACAGCGGGATCCTCGACGGCGACGTCGACGGTGAGGTCGGCGCCGAAACGGCGGGCCAGTTCGAGCCGCGCCGCGTCGCGCTCGCCGTAGCCGGTGACGACGACGAAGGCGGCCCCCGCCTCCTTGATGGCCACCAGCGCGGCCAGCCCGCGGATCCCCGGGCCCAGCACGGCCACGACCCCGCCGGGACGGGCACCGGGGACGGTGACGCCCCATCGCACGCCGGCGCCGATGGGGTTGAACAACGTGGCCTCCACGGGGTCTATCCCGGCGGGCACGCGGTGGAGCATCGTCCCGGGCCCGAGGTAGTGGTGCGTCGCGTAGCCGCCCCAAAGCGCGGGGTCGCGGTCGACGCTGATCATTCCGTAGCCGTCGCCCAAGCCGTGTCGAGTGCAGCGCCCGTAGGCGCCGGCCCGGCAGCCGTCGCACGCGCCGCACGACCGCAGCGGCTCGACCGCGACACGATCGCCGACGGCGACGCGCCACTCGAGCGCGGCGTCGGCACCGATGGCCTCGATGACGCCGACCGTCTCGTGGCCGGGGATGAACGGAAAGCCCAGCGGCAGCGTTCCGGTGTACAGCTCGTGGTCGGTCCCGCACAGCCCGCACGCGTCGACGCGCAGCACCGCGCCGTCCGGCTGTGGTTCGGGGATGGGGAACTGGTGCGGCACCAGCCGGCGGGGTGCCTCCAGCACGAGTGCCCGGGCCGTTGCCACGGACGCCATGCTGGCAGACTCACCGACGTGCTCACCCGTATCGATCGCATCCAGGTCGCCACCCCCGACATCGCCGGCACGGCGGCCCGTTGGGAGCGCCTGCTCGGCGCCGAACACGACGGCGACGACGTTGTCGCCGCGCTCGGCGCCCGCCGGGCGCGCTACCGCTTTGCCGACGGCTGGGTTGAGTTCCTCGCGCCCGACGGAGCCGGCCCCGTCGCCGACGCCTTGGCCCGGCGAGGCGGCGCGCATCTCTTCGCCGCCGGCGCGGCCAGTGGTGACGTCGACGAGCTGGTGTTGCGGTTCGTCGAGCGAGGGCACAAGGTCGCCGTCGAGGGCGGCCAGGCGTTCCTCGATCCCGAAGCGACGGGCGGTCACGGATTGCGGCTCGTGGTGAGCGCGGACGCGCAGCTGCCCCCGGTCGGCGCCGCTGATTTCTTCTACGAGGTCACCAACCTCGTGCGCGACGCCGACGGTGTGGCCGCCCAGTACGCCGACGCCTTCGGCCTGCACCCGACAGCGTTCGTCCCGATCAAGTCCTCGGCCTACGGCTACGGCGGCAGCC
>JACDEA010000152.1 GCA_013816725.1 Actinomycetota bacterium | reverse complement strand
AGCAAACCAACCTGGGCTGGTCGTAACCGACTTGTAGCATGCGGCCCGATGGCGCACCAGACCCAACCTCGTTTGCGGGTGCTCCATGCTTTACGCCTTCGCGGCTTTGCCGACGACGACATCGTTGCGTTCCTGGCCGGGGTGAGTGAGGGCGACGCCACTGAGCTCGTCGGTGAGCTCGCGGCCGAGGGCCTGGCCAACCGACGCGAGGGACGGCTGAGCGGTTGGTCGCTCACACCCGATGGCCGGGCCACGCACGCCAAGCTCATCTCCGAGGAAGTCGCCGACGCGGGATGCCGCGACGCCGTCGACGACGGCTATCGCCGCTTCCTGGCCATCAACGAGACGATGCTCGGGTGCTGCACGCAGTGGCAACTGCGCACCGTCGACGGCACGCCGGTCCCCAACGACCACACCGACGCGGCCCACGACGCGCAGGCCATCGCTGCGCTGGCCGCCATCGACGACGCGGTGCAGCCGGCCTGCGCCGACCTCGCCCTCGCCCTCGATCGGTACGCGGCATACGGGCCGCGTCTGCGCGCCGCCCGCACCAAGGTCGAGGCCGGCGACACCGACTGGTTCACCAAGCCGCTCATCGACTCGTACCACACGGTTTGGTTCGAGTTGCACGAGGACCTCCTCGTGACCTTGGGCATCGAACGCAGTAAAGAAGGGTCGTCATGACCGCCATTCCCGGTCGGTTCGGCGCGGTGCTCACCGCGATGATCACGCCGTTCACCGCTGAGGGCGCCCTCGACGTCGACGGTGCGGCCGCGCTGGCCCGCTGGCTCACCGACAACGGTAGCGACGGGCTCGTCGTCGCCGGCACCACCGGTGAGGCGCCTACGCTCACCGACGACGAGAAGCGCGATCTCTGGCGGGCGGTCAAAGAAGCAGTGACGGTGCCGATCATCGCCGGCTCAACGAGCAACGACACCGCCCACTCTGTCGAACTCACCAAGATCGCGACCGGTTGCGGCGTCGATGCCGTCCTGGCCCAAACCCCGTACTACAACCGACCGTCGCAGACTGGCCTCGCCGCGCATTTCACGGCAGTGGCCGCCGCCACTGATCTGCCGGTGATGCTCTATGACATCCCGATTCGCACGGGCCGCAAGATCGACCACGAAACGCTGGTCGCGCTCGATCGTGACGTGGCCAACATCGTCGCGGTCAAGGACGCGGCCGGCGACCCGGCGGCGTCGGCCGAGCTCGTGCGCGACGCGCCCGGAATCGAGCTGTACAGCGGCGACGACAGGATGACGTTGCCGCTGCTTGCCATCGGCGCGTGCGGCGTCGTCAGCGTGGCGTCGCACTGGACTGGTTTGCGGCAGGGCGAGATGTTCACGGCATTCGCCAAGGGCGACGTCGACGACGCCCGCGAGATCAACGCTCGACTGCTCGAGTCATGGGCGTTCGAGAGCACTAACGACGCGCCCAACCCGATCCCGACCAAGACCATGATGCGGGTGCTGGGTCAGCCGGCCGGCCCGTGCCGCTTGCCGATGGGCCCCGAGCCGCCCGGCCTCGAAGCCCGCGCCCGCGAGGTGCTCGCGAACCTTGGTGGCTAACACCCGAATCGCTTTCCTCGGCGGTCTCGGCGAGATCGGCCGCAACTGCGCTGTCTTCGAGACCGAGGGCCGGCTCCTGCTGCTCGATTGCGGGCTCATGTTCCCCGACCTCGAGATGCCGGGCGTCGACCTCGTGCTGCCCGACTTCACGTACTTGCGGGAGAACGCCGACCGCGTCGAGGGATGCATCATCACCCACGGCCACGAGGACCACGCCGGCGGGCTGTCGTTCCTCCTGCGCGAGCTGTCGTTCCCGATCTACGGATCTGCGCTGACCCTCGGGCTGGCCCGCAACCGCATCGAGGAGAGCGGCCTGCTGCAGCGGACCAAGTTGATCGAAGTGCGCGACGGCGAACGCCGCAGGATCGGTCCGTTCGACGTCGAGTTCATCCCGGTGACCCACTCGGTCCCACACGGTTTCGCCACCGCGTTCCACACCGCCCACGGCGTCATCCTGCACTCGGGCGATTGGAAGCTCGACCTCACTCCGGTCGACGGGCGGACGACCGACCTCGCCCGCATCGGCGCTCTGGCGAAGGATCCCGGCATCCAGCTCCTCCTGTCGGACTCGACCAACGCCGAGGAGCCCGGGTACACGGCCAGCGAGTCGTCGGTGGGCGAGGTGCTCTCCGATCTGTTCCGCGACCACGCCGACAAGCGGATCATCGTCACGTGCTTCGCCAGTCACATCCATCGCGTGCAGCAGGTCGCCGAAGCGGCTATTGCCGAGGGCCGCACCGTGGCGACACTCGGCCGTTCGATGGCCAAGAACGTCGCGCTGGCTCGAGGCATGGGCCTGCTCAACATCGCCGACGACCGCATCGTCGACATCGAGCAAGTGGCCGACATCGATCCGCGTCGCGTGTGCGTCATCTCCACCGGCTCACAGGGCGAGCCGCTCTCGGCCCTCGCGCTCATGGCCGCCGGCGAGAACAAGTGGCTGAAAGTTGGCCCCGACGACCTCGTCGTCCTCAGCTCGCACGCCATTCCTGGCAACGAGGCCAACGTCGGCAAAGTGATCGACGGCCTGCATCGCCTCGGCGCTGAGGTCGTGCACTCCGGCATCGCCAACGTGCACGTGAGCGGCCACGCCATGCAAGGTGAGTTGAAGACGCTGCTCTCGATCGCCCAACCCGACTACTTCATCCCCGTCCACGGCGAGTTCCGTCATCTCACCCACCACACGCGGCTGGCCATGGAGATGGGCGTGGCCGCCGAGAACGTGCTCCTGGCCGAAGACGGCGACGTCGTCGAGATCAGCGAGCGGGGCGTGTCCTTCGTCGACACGGTCCCGGCCGGGTATTTGTACGTCGACGGCATCGTGGGCGACGTCGGGTTGGGCGTGCTCCGCGACCGCAAGGCCCTGGCCGAGGAGGGCGTGATCGTGGTGGTCGTGACCGTCGACGGCAAGTCGGGCGAGGTGCTCACCGGCCCCGAGATCATCACGCGGGGCTGGGTCCACGCGCCCGAGGCCGAGGCCCTGTTGGAGGAAGCCCGCCAGGCCGTCACCGCCGGTCTGCGGCAGATCACCCATGCTGGGAGCGTCGACACCGAGAACGTCAGGCGCCACGTCCGCCAGGCACTGGGCCGTTTCGTCAACGAACGCACCCGGCGCCGGCCGATGATCGTCCCCGTCGTGATGGAGGTGTAGTGGCCGTTGCGCTGGTGACGGGAGCGGCGCGGCGGCGGGGGATCGGACGGGCTACGGCGCTGCGCTTGGCCCGCGATGGGGCCGATGTCGCGTGCCTCGACATCGCCCGTCCCTACGAGGAGTTTCCGGAGTACGGGCTGGCCACCGCCGACGAGCTGGAAGAGGTCGTGGCCGAGATCGAAGCGCTCGGCCGGCGGGCGATGGCGGTGCGGGCCGACGTGTCGGACTGGGACCAGGTCCATGCCGCGGTGGCCGAGGCGTCCGAGGCGTTGGGTGTCATCGACCGCGTGGCCAACGTGGCCGGCGGCGCCGGGTTCGGGATGGGCGCCGGTCCGTTGCTGCAGATCAGCGAGCGCGAGTTCGACCAGGTCATCGACGTCAACCTCAAGGGCACGTGGATGGTGTCGCGGGCCTGCGCCGGCCGCATGATCGAAGCGGGGATCGGCGGCCGCATCGTCAACGTGTCGTCGCAAGCGGGCAAGCGGGGGTTCCCGATGCTCGGCGCCTACTGCGCGGCCAAGGCGGGCGTGATTCTGCTGACCCAGGTGATGGCGGCCGAGCTTGGGCCCAGCAATGTCACCGTCAACGCCGTGTGTCCCGGCACGGTGGACACGCGCCTCCTCAACCCGGGTGAGGGCGATCTCTCGGCGATGGTCGGCAAGGAGTGGATCGACCGGGAGATCCCGCTCGGCCGGCTACAGACCGCCGACGACGTGGCCAACGCCATCGCCTTCCTGCTCTCCGACGACGCCGCGTACATCACCGGCGAGGCACTCAACGTCAGCGGCGGCCAAACGATGGTCTGACGCGACCGCCCCTTCGCCTTTCTGCGCGGACTTCGGCACGTCTGGCGTGCGAAAATCCGCGCAGAAGGCTTGAAGGCCTGCGTCGTCGGAAACCAGAGTGGCTGGTGTTACCGTTGTTGTCATTGTGACTTCGACCCGGCGCGCCCCCGCACGACGACCGCAACGCAGGCGGCCGGCGGCCAAGAAGCGCAAGCCGTCGCTGTTCACCCGCGCCCGCAAGTCGTTGGCCACGCACCTCGGGCGCCAGGCCGACGACATCTGGGGCGTCGTTATCGTCCTGACGGGCGTGCTGTCGGCGCTGGCGATCTACGCCAACGTCGTCGGGCCCGCCGGTCAGTACCTGCGCGATGGCGCCGAGGACGTCTTCGGGTGGGGCCGGCTCCTCGTGCCGGTGGCGCTGGTCGGCGTGGGCGCCGCGTTGCTGCAAGGTCGTCCGCGCCACGAGCCGGCGCGGGCCGCGATCGGCTTCGGGTTCCTCCTCGTCGCCACCAGTGGGCTAGCCGAGGTCATGGACGGCACCGGTGGGTACCTGGGCGCGGCTGCCGGCCGCCCGTTGCGGTCGTTGCTCGCCGGGTGGGGGGCGGCGGCGGTCCTGCTCACCGTGCTGTTCCTCGCCGCGCTCGTCCTCACCCGCACGCCGGTGCGCGGCGTCACCGGTCGCTTCACCAGCGCGCTGCGGTTCGCCCTCCGTCAGCTGGCTCGCGGCGCCCGCGCGCTGGGTACCGTCGGCCACCGCGGCGAGATCGACGAGACGCGCGTGCGCCACCCAGCCGCGCGCGAGGAGCCGGCCGAGGCTGAGCCCGAGGACGCCGTCGACCTGCCCGAAGACGAGCCCGAACCGGAGCCCGAGATCGACATCGATGTGCACGTCGACCGTCGCGCAGCGGGGGTGCCGGGCGAGCAGTTGAAGATCGACCTCGGCCCCGCACAGCGCGCCGGCGGCTGGCGGCTGCCGCCGCTGGCCATCCTCAAGAAGGCCAAGGCCATGGAGGTCGACCGGCGCATGCTCGAGGCCGGCGGTCGCACGCTGGAGGACGCTCTGTCGGCCCACGGGGTCGAAACCACCGTCGTCGGTATGACCGTCGGCCCCACCGTCACGCGCTACGAGCTGGAGTTGGGCCCGGGTGTGAAGGTGGCCAAGGTCACCAGCCTCAACCGCGACATCGCCTACGCCATGGCGTCGCCCGACGTGCGCATCCTGGCGCCGATCCCGGGGCGGTCGGCGATCGGCGTGGAGGTCCCCAACCGCCAGCGCCAGCTCGTCTCGCTGGGCGACATCCTGGCCAGCCCCGACGCCAAGGCGGCCGTGCATCCCCTCGAGGTGGGCCTCGGCCAGGACATTGCCGGCCGTTCGGTGATGATGAACCTGGCCGAGATGCCCCACCTGCTCATCGCCGGCGCCACCGGCGCGGGCAAGTCGAGCTGCATCAACGCCATCGTGTCGTCGGTTCTGATGCGCTCCACCCCCGACCAGCTCCGGCTGATCCTCGTCGACCCCAAGCGGGTCGAGCTGGGCAACTACAACAACCTCCCGCACCTCCTGACGCCGGTCGTCGTCAACCCGAAGCGGGCCGCCAACGCGCTGGCCTGGGCGGTCAAGGAGATGGAGCGGCGCTACGACGTCCTCGCTGAAGTCGGCGTGCGCGACATCACCGGCTACAACGCGGCGTTCGACCGCGGCGACCTCACCGCCGAGCCTGGCCACGGTGACCGGGAGTACGAGCGCCTGCCCTTCATCCTCATCATCGTCGACGAGTTGAACGACCTGATGATGGTGGCCGCACGCGACGTGGAGGAGTCGATCTGCCGCATCGCGCAGATGGCCCGCGCCGTCGGGATCCACCTGGTGATCGCCACGCAGCGCCCGTCGGTGGACGTGATCACCGGCGTCATCAAGGCCAACGTGCCGTCGCGCCTCGCCTTCGCGGTGTCGTCACTGGCCGACAGCCGCGT
>JACDEA010000151.1 GCA_013816725.1 Actinomycetota bacterium | reverse complement strand
TGACGAGCGCGTCGTCGAACGGCGGCACGTACACCGCCCCGGTGGACTCGGCGTAGGCGCGGGCCCCAGCCAGGCATTCGTCGACCACCCCGCCCTCCAAGCGGATGGTGGCTCCGTACTTGCGGGTGGCTTCCACCTTGGGCAGGGCGGCGTTGGCCGGCATGTAGATCGTCGACCGCAGGCCCACCAGCGACGCGGCCAGGGCCACGCCCTGGGCGTGGTTGCCGGCCGACGCGGCCACGACCTCGGTGCCGGGCGGCAGTCGTGAGATGAAGTTGTAGGCGCCGCGAATCTTGAACGACCCGGTCCGCTGGCCGTACTCGGGCTTGACGAGAACCGGCCGGCCGGCCACGTCAGCCAGCGCGTCGATGGCGACGACCGGCGTCGGGCGCACGACCGACCCGATCCGCTCACGAGCGGCCTCGATGTCCTGCCGATTGATCACTGGATTCAGCAGTTTGCCGCCCGCCCGACCGGCCCGTAGACTTTTCTGTCCGCTAGCAGCAAGAAGAAGCAAGAAGGACTTGTGCCCACCTACTCACCGAAGCCCGCTGACATCCAACGCGTCTGGCATGTTGTCGACGCCGACGGCCTCGTGCTGGGCCGGCTCTCGACCGAGGTGGCGCGGGTCCTCCGGGGCAAGCACAAGCCGATCTTCGCACCGCACATGGACACCGGCGACCACGTGATCGTGATCAACGCGGCCAAGGTCGTACTCACGTCCGACAAGGCCGACAAGAAGCTGGCCTACCGCCACTCCGGTTATCCCGGTGGTCTCAAGCAGCGCAGGTACACCGAGCTAATGGCCCAGAAGCCGGAGGAGGTCGTCCGCAAGGCGATCCGCGGCATGCTGCCCAAGGGTCCTCTGGGCCGTCAGATGTTGCGCAAGCTCAAGGTCTATTCCGGGGCCGAACACCCCCACAGTGCGCAGCAGCCCACCACGCTCGACATCGCCGGCGCCCGGCGAGCTTCCTAGTCGCAGCCAAGAGAGTCACGGAGAACGTTTTGCCCAAGCCGCTCAACCAGTCCACCGGCCGTCGCAAGCGGGCCGTGGCGCGCGTGCGCATCCGCGCCGGCAATGGCACGATCACGATCAACAAGCGGCCCATCGAGGCGTATTTCCCGTCGGCCACCCACCGCATGATCGCTCTGGAGCCGATGCGCCTCACCGAAACCTCCGACGTCTACGACGTCGACGCGACGATGGACGGCGGTGGCGTGTCCGGCCAAGCCGGCGCGCTGCGGCTGGGCATCGCCCGCGCCTTGGCCACGCTCGATCCCGAGCAGCGGGCCGGGCTGAAGAAGGCCGGTCTCCTCACCCGCGACCCCCGCGAGAAGGAAAGCAAGAAGTACGGCCTGAAGAAGGCCCGCAAGGCTCCGCAGTACTCGAAGCGCTAAGCGCCCTCGCTTGTCGATCACGTTCGGCACCGACGGGGTCCGCGGGGTCGCCAACGTCGACCTCACCCCCGAGGTGGTGATGGCCCTCGGCCGAGCCACCGCTCACGTACTCGGCGCTGACGCCTTCCTCGTCGGGCGCGATACGCGGGTGTCGAGCCCGATCCTCAGCAGTGCGGTTACGACGGGGCTGGCCGCCGAAGGCGCCGACGTCACCGATCTCGGCGTGCTGCCGACGCCGGCGCTGGCTCGGGCCGCGGCGGCCCGCGACATACCCGCGGTGATGATCTCGGCCTCGCACAACCCCTATCCCGATAACGGGGTGAAGGTGCTGGGGCGCGGGGGGCGCAAACTGTCCGACGAGCTCGAAGCCCGCATCGCCGCGGCCGTCGACCGCCCCGGACGCGACGGTCCTGTGGGCCAGGTCAGGCAGGAGTCGGTCGACGAGTGGTACGTCGACGCCGTCGTGGCGTCATTGGACGGACGGCGGCTCGATGGCCTGCGTGTCGTAATCGACTGCGCGTGCGGCGCGGCGTCGTTCGTGGCCGCCCACGCGTTCCGGGCCGCGGGCGCCGCGGTCACTGCGATCCACGACGATCCCGGCGACGGCACGCGCATCAACGACGGGTGCGGGTCGACGCATCCCGAATCGCTCCAGCAAACCGTCGTTGCCGCCGGGGCCCACGTGGGTCTGGCTTTCGATGGGGACGCCGACCGAGTGCTGGCCGTCGACAACGAGGGGGCGCTCGTCGACGGCGACTCCATCATGGCGATCTGTGCGCTCGACTGGCGCAGGCGGGGCCGCCTGCGCGGGGACACCGTGGTGGTGACGGTGATGACGAACCTGGGCTTTCGCTTGGCGATGGTCGATCACGGCGTCAGCGTCATCGAGACGAACGTCGGCGATCGCTATGTGCTCGAAGCGCTCGAGGCCGGGAACTACTCGCTCGGCGGCGAGCAGTCCGGTCACATCATTCTGCGCGACCTGGCGACTACCGGCGACGGCATCCTCACCGGGTTGCACCTGCTCGACGTGCTCACGCGGTCAGGCCAGCGGTTGGCGGCACTGAGCACGTCGGCCATGACCCGGCTCCCGCAGGTGCTCCGGAGCGTGAAGGTCGGCGATCGCAGCGCACTCGATGGTGCGGATGCGGTATGGGCCGCGGTGGCCGCGGTCGAGGCCGAGTTGGGCGACCGGGGGCGGGTCCTGCTGCGGCCCAGCGGGACGGAGCCCGTAGTGCGGGTGATGGTCGAAGCCCCGACCGAAACGATCGCCGCCGCCGCCGCGCAGCGGCTCGCGGCCCTCGTGGCTGAACTCTGACGCAGCGCGCCTCCCCTACCGGCGCCGCGCGTGGATGAAGAACTCGATGGCGCCGTTGGCGCCGCGCACCGGCGAGATGATGCGCCCGACGACGCGCCACGGCGCGCGCTCGACCCCTTCAGCGGCTCGTGCGACCGCGGAGCGGAGGCGGGCGCGGTCGGTGGGCGGCGACGGCATCGCCAGCTCGAACATGGGCTTCACCAGCGCGATGAGGTCGGCGCTGTCGGTCAATGTCAAGCGCTCGAGCTGAGGCACGGCGGCGGAGATCGAAAGATAAGAGAGGTCGAGCGTGACGACGGCGATGGTGTCGGGCACGATTTCGTCCGAGAGGTCGCCGAGGTTGGTGGCTTCGAGGTTCACCACGCGTTGGTCCTGCCGGAGCGAACCCAGTAGCTGACCGTGGCCGGCGTCGACTGCGTACACCCGCGCCGCGCCGGCATTGAGCAGCACACGGGTGAATCCACCGGCGGCGGCACCGGCGTCGAGCGCGACGCGGCCGGTCACGTCGACGGCGAACGCGTCCAGGGCGCCGCGCAACTTGGCTTCACCGCGGAGCGGCCCGTTCTCGCGTACCACGACCGGCGCATCAGCGCGGACCTGTGCGCGTGGATTGTCCATGATCTTGCCGTCGACCAGCACGCGGCCATCGGATATCGCCGCGATCGGGTCGGCGAGATCGGGCCGCGCCGCAGCGAGGTGTTCGACCAGCCCCTTGAACCGCGCCCGGCTCATCGTGAGCCACTCTACGATTGGCCCACTATGTGCGGGATCATCGGCGCGACCGGCGACGCACCCGTCCTCCCGTTGCTCCTGGAGGGCCTGGCTCGTCTGGACTATCGGGGGTACGACTCCGCCGGCGTCGTGCTCCAGAACGACGACACGCTGTGGCGCGAGCGCAAGCGGGGGAAGCTGGCCGAGCTGGAAGCCGCCGTAGGCGATGCGCCTCGAAACGCGGTGGCCGGGATCGGTCACACGCGGTGGGCGACACACGGCCGGCCCAGCGACAGCAACGCTCATCCGCACTTCGACTGCACCGGGCGCCTGGCGCTCATTCACAACGGCATCATCGAGAATTACATCGAGCTGGGCGACGAGGTGGAGGCGGCCGGGCACACGCTGCGGTCCGAGACCGACACCGAAGTCCTCGCCCATCTCATCGAGATCGAGATGGCCGCCGGCCGCGGCCTGGCCGACGCAGTGCGGCATTGCCTGCAGCGGGTGGAGGGCTCGTTCGCCATTGCCTGCGTGCACGCCGATGAGCCCGACCTCATCGTCGCGGCCCGTCGCGGCTCGCCGCTGATCGCCGGTCGCACCGACACCACCGGCTTCGTGGCGTCGGACATCCCGGCGATCCTCAACCACACGCGCGAGATCTACGTCATCGACGACGACAATGTCGTTGAGGTGCGCCCCGGGTCGCTGAGTGTCACCACCCTCGCCGGGGACGGTCTCGAGCCGACTCGCCGTCACGTCGACTGGGACCTTGAGTCAGCCGAGAAGGCGGGCTTCGAGACGTTCATGATGAAGGAGATCCACGAGCAGCCCGTCGCGATCCGCGAGACGCTCCGCGGCCGACTCCTTCCCAATGGCACCCTGAGGCTCGACGAGGTACGGCTCTCCGACGACGAATTGCGTGACCTCGAGAAGGTCTTCGTCGTCGGGTGCGGCACGAGCTACTACGCCGGGCTCGTCGGGCGCCACGCCATCGAGCACTGGGCCCGGCTGGCGGTGGAGAGCGAGATTGCCAGCGAGTTCCGCTATCGCGATCCGGTTCTCGACAACAACACGCTTGTAATCGCCGTCGCTCAATCGGGGGAGACGCTCGACACCATGGAGGCGGTGCGTCACGCCAAGCGACAGGGCGCTCGCATCCTCGCGGTCGTCAACGTCGTGGACAGCTCGATCGCCCGCGAGGCCGACGCGGTCCTCTACACACGGGCCGGGCCCGAGGTCGGCGTGGCCTCGACCAAGACGCACGTTTCGCAGATCGCCGCCCTCGAAGTGCTGGCCCTCCATCTCGCCCAGCTACGCGGCACGCTCTACCCGGCCGAGGTGCACGACCTCCTCACGGGGTTGGGCGCGCTCCCCGACAAGGTGGAGGAGACGCTGTCCAGGGCCGACGACTATTCCGCGGTGGCCCGCAAGTACACCGACGTCCGCGACTTCTTCTTCCTCGGTCGCAACGTCGGGTTCCCTGTCGCGCTCGAAGGCGCGCTCAAGCTGAAGGAGTTGTCGTACGCCCGGGCCGAGGCGTACCCGGCCGGCGAGCTGAAGCATGGCCCGATCGCGTTGATCGAGGAGGGCACCGTCGTGGTGGCGGTTGCGACGAGAACTCGGCTCCTGGCCAAGATCGTGAGCAACATCCAGGAAGTCAAGGCGAGGGGCGCGACGGTGATCGCGGTCGCCAACGACGGCGACGACGAGACCGCCAGTCAGGCCGACGAAGTGCTGTGGGTTCCCAAGACAGCCAACGAGTTGTTCGCCCCGGTGGTCGACGTGGTTCCGCTGCAGTTGTTCGCCTACCGGATCGCGGAGGCGCGTGGCAACGATATCGACAAGCCGCGCAACCTGGCCAAGACCGTTACCGTCGAGTGAGGCGAAGGCGGAACCGCCAGTCGCTCCGGAATCCGGCGTCGCCCGCCGTGATCGCCGGCGTCGGAATAGATGCAGTGGAGGTTGACCGCTTCCGGCGTGTGCTGGCGCGTACGCCGGGCGTCGCTCGTCGCTTGTTCACCGACTCCGAACGGGCCTACGGCGAGCGGGCCAAGGACCCGGCGCAGCGTCTGGCCGCTCGCTTCGCGGCGAAGGAAGCGACGATGAAGGCGCTCGGCGTCGGGCTTGGCGCGTTCAAGTTCCAAGACGTCGAAGTCGTGCCAGCGCGCTCGGGCAAACCAAGCCTGCGCCTCACCGGTGCCGCGGCCGAGTTGGCCGAGGCGAACAACGTCCACGGCTTGCACCTGTCCATGACGCACACCGACCGGACCGCTGAGGCCGTGGTGATCGCAACGTGATCCCCATCCTCACGCCGGCGGAGATGGTCGAGGTCGACAGCGCGGCGGCCGAGACTGTCGACGTGCTCATCGAGCGGGCTGGGGCCGCCGTCGCCCGCCAGGCGTTGACGATGCTGGGTGGCGCCTACGGCCGGCGCGTTGTCGTGGTGGCCGGGAAGGGCAACAACGGGGGCGACGGACGGGCGGCGGCCCGGCGCCTGGCCCGGCGGGGCGTGAAGGTAACGGTGCTCGACGCCGGCGCGTGTGGTGATCGGTTACCGGTCGCCGACCTCGTTGTCGACGCCGCCTACGGGACCGGGTTCCGCGGCACCTACG
>JACDEA010000150.1 GCA_013816725.1 Actinomycetota bacterium | reverse complement strand
ATTCGCAGGTGGTGACCACCGTGGCCGAGCGCGTGCTGCCCCTCGTCGCCCACCTGCGCGTCGGCGAGTCCGGCGGCCGCTCCCCGGGCGCCGGGTCCGCCGTCGTGCTCACACCCGACGGGTTCCTGCTCACGTCAGCGCACGTCGTGGCCGCCAGCGACACCGGTTCAGCGACGTTCGCCGACGGCCGCGAGCTGGCCTACGAGGTCACCGGCACCGACGCCCTCTCCGACCTCGCTGTGGTGCGAGTGCGCGGATCGGATTTCGCCGCCGCCGAACTAGGCGACGCCGACGAGTTGCGGGTCGGCCAACTGGTCGTGGCCGTCGGCAACCCGATGGGTCTCACCGGCACGGTGACCGCGGGCGTCGTCAGCGCGCTGGGCCGGTCGCTGCCGACCCGCACCGAGTCGGCCGCCCGCGTCGTGGAGAACGTCATCCAGACCGACGCCGCGCTCAACCCCGGCAACTCCGGTGGCGCGCTGGTCGACGGACGGGCCCGGCTCGTGGGCGTGAACACCGCGGTGGCCGGCATCGGGCTGGGCTTGGCCGTCCCCGTCAACGCCACGACGCGCCGCATCATCGGCGCGCTCATGAGCGAGGGGCGGTTCCGCCGGGCCTACCTCGGCCTGGTGGGCGGGCACCGCCCGCTGCCACCCCGCCTCACCGCGACCCTCCAGCGCGCCGCGGGGATCGGCGTCAACGAGGTGGTCGACAACAGCCCGGCGGCGCGGGCCGGCCTGCGGGCCAAGGACGTGATCCTCGACGTCGACGGCGTGCCCATGGACAGCGCCGGCGACCTCCAGCGCCTGATGATCTCCGACGCCATCGGCCAGTCGATCGCCCTACGCGTCCTCCGCGACAGCGAGGTCCTCGACCTCACTGCCACCCCGGCGGAACTGGCCGATTAGCGCGAACTCGAGGTGGCGTTGATGGCGGTCTGACCGTTGCCGTTGCCGCTGGTCTCACCGAGTCAGGTTTGCCGCCGGGCGGCGCTACCCGCCCCGGAGCGCGACCTTGCGGCGGGCCCACGCCGAGCCCGCGCCCACCGCCCCGGCGACCAGCGCCAGGAGCCAGATGCGGCCCCACGGGCGGCCACGGCCCTCGCCGGCCAGCTGGAGACCCTTGACGGCCGAACCCTCCTGGGTCGGCACGACGCCCGCGCTCGACGCGGTGCCCTCGACCCCGACGACTGGTCCCGCCGCGCTCAGATCGCCGAGCCCGGACGAGCCGGTGTTGAAGCCGGGGAGGGCGTCGCTGCCTGACAATGTGCCGCCGCCACTAGCCGAGTCGGGCGGCAGCGCCGCGAGCTGCTCACCGGCGAACTGGACCTGAAACCCAATCGGCGCCGGGAGATCGGCTCGCGTCGGCAGGTTCAGCGGCCGGATCACGTCGATGGCCGCCGGAGGCAGCGGTGGCGGGATGGGCGTCGGTGCCGCAACCGGCGTCGGCACCTGCGGCAGGTACTCGAGGGAGGGAAGCGGCATGGCACCGTTGCGCTGCGGCCCGGGCTTCAGCAGGAGGGTCGTCACCGGTGGCGACAGCAGGGGCGCCACGTTCGCGCTCCAACTCTGGAGGTTGTCGCTACGCCGCAGCTGGCTAGCCCGGCTGCAGTCCCTCGCCGGCGCATCGCGCAGCGCGCCCGGGTTGGCGCCCTGCCAGGTGCTGGCGGCGGAGCAGATGACGATATCGGCACTCAGCTCGCCGAACTTGGTCGCGCCTTCGGTGATCACGAGGAGCGCGGTCTGGATGCCGCTGACATCGACCTTGATCTTGATCCCGGCAACGGCGGTGGCGTCCCCGTTCGGTGACTGACTCACCTGGAAGCCGCCCGCAGGTTCGGCGGCACCGGGTGTAGCACTCCACCACCCCACTTCGGTGATGGTCGCGGGATCGCCCTCGGCGGCGAATGCCGCCGGTGCGGTACCCGCAAGCAGCAACGCGCCGATCGAAGCGAGAACCGCATGCCGTCGTGTCATCGTGCAACCGCCTTCTTCTTCGCCTTGCGCGCCCGGGTGGTCTTCTTGACCGTTCCCGAACGCTGAATGACTTCCTCACGCCCGCCGAGGTAGCCCTCGACGACCTTCGGATGGTTGATCACTTCGTCGGGCTCGCCGCGTGTGACGACTGCGCCCAGGTCGAGGGCGATCAGTTCATCGGAAATCGACGTGATCAGCGGCATGTCGTGCTCGATCACGACGAGGGCGGCACCGGTCTGATCGCGGATGTCGAGTAGCGCGGGCCCCAGCGCTTCGGTCTCCCGCTGCGCGATGCCAGAACTGGGCTCGTCGAGCAACAGCACTTGTGGCTCGTGCGCGAGCGAGGCGGCCAGGTCGACGATCCGTCGGGTCCCGGTGGACAGCTCGCCGACGAACTTGTCGGCAAAGGCGCCGAGGTGCATCAGCTCGATCAGCCGGTCGACGTCGGCGGTGATCAACTTCTCCGAAATACGCGTCGCCGGCGAAATGAGCGCCGCGGCCAGGGGGTCGCGGGTGCGGATATGGCGCTCGCGCGCTACAGCGATGACCTGTCGCACCGTCATCGACGGAAACAGTCGCGCGTCCTGGAAAGACCGGCCCAAACCGATGGCGGCGCGCCCGTCGGGGCTCAGCTCGGTGATCTCGATGTCGTTCAGCCACACGCGGCCGCCCGATCGCGGAACGAACCCGGAGATGGCGTCGAAGACCGTGGTCTTGCCCGCACCGTTGGGCCCGATGATGCCGATCACTTCACCGCGCCGCACCGTCAGGTCCACGCTGTCGACCGCGAGCACGCCGCCGAAACTCACGCTCAGCCCCGTGACCTCGAGCGCGACCGGGTGCTCCCGCCCGCAGTGGTGGCACACCGGCTCGAACTTGGGACGATCGCCGTTGGCCGCGATGGTCGCTCCCTGCGCCGCGGCGGCCCCCTTGAGGAACACCGCGTGCAGTACATCGGGGCGCTCCAGCAGTTCCCCGGTCGGGCCGTCGAAGCGGACCTCGCCCTTCTCCATGAAGACGGCGCGCCCGGCCAGGGTGATGGCCAGGTTCACGGACTGCTCCACCAGCACGATTGTGGTGCCCCCCGCGTGGATCGCCTGCACGATCCCGAGCAGCTGTTCGACGATGAGGGGCGCCAGCCCGAGCGACAACTCATCGATCATCAGCAGCTTGGGCTTGGCAATGAAGGCCTGGCCGAGCGTGAGCATCTGCTGCTCGCCACCGGAGAGGTTGCCCGCCTTCTGGTCCCCCCGGGAGCGGAGAATCGGGAAGTAGGTCAGGACCTGTTCGGTCGCCGCCTGCACATACTCGGGATCGCTGTTGTACAGCCAGGCCGCCAGCCGCAGGTTCTCCCCGACCGTCAGCGTCGGGAATACGCCCTTGCCGCCGGGGACCGTGACGATTCCCGCGCCGACGACCGCCTGAGGATCGCTCGCGGTGATATCGGCGCCGTCGTAGACGATCGTGCCCGCCTGCGACGGCACCAAGCCGTTGATGGCGTTGAGCAGCGTCGACTTGCCAGCGCCATTGGTACCGAGGAGCGCCACGATCTCGCCCCGGCGTACATAAAAGTTCACGCCGAAGAGCACCTGCGTCCTGCCGTAGGCAACGTCCAGGCCCCGGACGACGAGGATGTTGTCACCTTGCGGCACCTCACCGGCGGCGCCATCGCCATCGCTCGCGGCGCGGCGGACGAACGGCACGCGCTCGCGGACGCGGTCCAAGAGACTGCGGGTCTGCTTCTCCTTCTCGTCGACGAAGCCGACCACGGTGGTGCCGTCGTCGGCCACGAGTATGTCGGCAACGAGGCTGGGTACGACGATGTTCCGACGCCGGGCGATGCGACGCAGTACCCAGTCCCGACCGTCGTAGAGCACGCCGCTGAGGCCGTTCGGGATGAACAGCAGCACGAGCAACAGCCCTGCGCCGGAGGCGAACAGTCGGGACAGAGGTAGACGGGTGAGCGGCGAGTAGTCGAGGAACGTCTGGAAGGCGGCGCCGAGCATGGCGCCGGGGATCGAGCCCAGGCCGCCGATGACACCCATGGCCAAGAGCCGGACCGAGTACAGCGGGTCGGCCACCGTGCCGCTGGGGCCGTGCTGGTGCCACACATAGAAGGCGCCGGCGAAGGCGGCGATGAAGCCCGACATGGCAAACGCAAACAGACGAGCCATGACCGGGCTCACACCGTAGGACTGCGCGGCGCGCGCGTTGTCGCGGGTCGCGACGAGGACGCGGCCTATCCGCGACCGGCGAACTGACGCGACGGAAGCCACCACGAGGAGGAAGGCGACGAGGAGCACGTAGTAGAACGCCCGGTCACTCTCCAGATCGAACTTGTTGAAAATCACCGGCCGTACAATCCGGGGCGAGGGATCCGGGACCAGCCAGCCGAAGTACTGCTCGTTGAGGAAGTACGTGCCCGTGCTGATGGCGAATGCCAACGTGCTGACGGCCAGGAAGAGTCCACCGAAGCGAAGCGCGGGCAGACCTATGGCCAGCGCCAGTACGGCGCCGACCAGGCCGGCGACCACCAGCGTGACGAAGAAGTCCTTGCCTTGCTGCGCGAGCACACCGGCCACCGACGCGCCGAACGCGATGAACGCAGCGTGGCCGAGTGTTATCTGACCGGCCATGCCGGTAAGGACGACGAGGGACGCGATCGCCATCGCGAAGATCACCCCGACCGAGAAGAAGTTGAGGTCGGGGCCCAGGATGTCGGGGGCGAAGAAGAGCAGCGCCAGCGCGGCGGCGCCAAGGACGAGCACGCCGTACCGCACCTCGGGTACGCGCCGGAGCTCACGCGGAATCGGGCGCACCTCGCGGTTCGCGGTCCACGTCGACGCACCGATGTCCTCGGCGCGCGTTGTCGTGCCGCGCCGCTGAAGCAGCAACGCTCCGACGATGATGAAAAACAGCACCCCGTCGGCCACCAGCGTGCTGCGCGTCCGGAACAGGACGGCACTCTCGATAGCGCCGAGCACGAGCGAGGCGCCCACCGCCGCGGGTATTCGCTCCATTCGGGCGATCACGGCCGCGGTCAAACCGCGCAGGAGGACAGTCGGCCCGAGGACGGCCCCGATCCCCACGCCCTCGATCGGCAGGCGGAGCAGCACGGCCAGCCCGGACAGCCCGGCGGCGATCACCCACACCAATGTGTTGATGCGCCGCACCGGCACGCCGAGCAGCGCGGCGCGATCGGCGGACTCGGCCGAAGCCCGAACGGCGATGCCCACCCGGGTGAAGCGGAAGAACGCGGCGAGGCCGATCGCCACCGCCGGCACGATGATGGCCACCATCAGGTAGCCGGCGTTGAACGTCACCGGCGACCACTCGAGCCGGAACTTGAACGGGATGGGCGGCGCCGGCGCCACGTTGAAGTCGAACAATTGCGGGAGGAACAGCTGGAGCCCGGCGAGAATCTGAGCGACGCCGATCGTCGCCACCGTCAGGATCAGCCGCGGCGCCTTGGCGAAGCGACGGATGAGCGTGACCTGAACGATGAAGCCGATGGCGATGGCCACGACCAACCCAACGAGGACGGCCGGGAAGAACGGCCACTTGTTTGCGCCGATCAGGAGCGCAGCCAGCACCGCGGCGGCGCCGCCCAAATCACCCTGCGCGAAGTTGATGACCCGGTTCGCCCGATAGATGAGGATGAGGCCGATCGCGAGCAACGCGCTGAGCGACCCGACCATCGCTCCCTGGACCAGCACCGAGATCGGCGCCGGATAGATGATGCCCACGAACACCAGGAACAGCAACGCTCCGAACGCGATCGTGGCGCCATAGCGCACATCGGGGTTGCGGGCGAGGTCGCCGATCCGATTGCCCATCGCCTCGACACGATCCTCGACGGTCGTCGCCACTTTGCCACCGTAGCGTTGGCGCGGCGACAGCGAGCGGTCAGGTGCGTACGATGGCCACGCGTGGACTTCCGAGAGTTTCTCGACCGTTACGGACCGACGCTCGCGCTGGCACTGACCTTGGCCCTGATAATCGCGGTGCTGCCCGGCAACAAGGACACGACCCTTACGACCGGCGGCACGAACAAGGCCGACCAGGTGGCCGACGGCGCGAACAG
>JACDEA010000149.1 GCA_013816725.1 Actinomycetota bacterium | reverse complement strand
GGTCCCGGCCATCGACCTGGCGCCGGCGCGGATCCACCGGCTCCTCCCGTTCCCCGGCTTCAAGTTCCACGTCGGCAGCGTGCGGGCGCCCTTCGGGTTCCCAGAGGTGCTCGCGCTGGAGCTCACGGTCATCGCGCTGATCGGGCTCGTGATCTTCTTCCGCTACACGCGGGCCGGTGTCGCTGTCCGGGCCGCGGCCGAGAACGCCGAGCGGGCCGCACTGTTGGGCATCGGTGTGGCCGGCCTCTCCACGCTGGTGTGGGTCATCGCCGCAGTGCTGTCGGGCATGAACCTGATCGCCGACGGGCTCATGAATGATCCCACCGGCTTGAGCAGGGGCACGACCGCGCTGCTCGCGCCCCTGGCCGCCGCCGTCTTCGCCCGAATGCGAAGCCTTCCGATCGCCGTGGGGGTGTCGGTCGGCATCGGCATGGCCGCCGCGGCCACGGCATGGACCTATTCCGACTCGCAGCCGATCGTCAGCACCGGCCTGTTCGTGGCCATCGTCGCCGGCCTGTTGCTGCAGCGCCGTTCGTTGTTCCGCTCCAGCCAGACCGAGGAGGAATCGTCGTGGGAGGCGACGGCCGAGCCCCGCCCCGTCCCCAAGGAGCTGCGCTCGATTGCCACCCTTCGATGGGCTCGCGCCGGCTTCGTCGCCGTGGCTCTCCTGCTCGTCGCGCTGCTGCCGTTCATGTTCGCGGTGCGAATCCAGAACCTGCTGTCGGTCATCGCCATCTTCACGATCGTCGGCTTGTCGCTCGTCGTCCTCACCGGATGGTCCGGTCAGGTCAGCCTCGGTCAATTCGGCTTCGTCGCCATAGGCGCCGCCGTGGCCGCGTCGCTGAATGCCAACCTCCACTGGTCGTTCTGGTTGGCGGTCCCCGGGGGCACGATCGCCACCGGCGGGGTGGCAATGCTGATCGGCCTGCCCGCGCTACGAATCCGAGGCCTGTATCTGGCCATCGTCACGTTCGCGTTCGCCGACGCCGTGGCTGCGCTGTTCTCGAGCCCGAAGTACCTGCGCGACCATCTGCCCCGGTCGGTGGAACGACCCTCGCTGTTCTTCGTGAACTTCGCCGACGAACGGAGCATGTACTACCTGTCGGTCGTCGCCGTACTGCTCGTACTCGTCGTGGTCCTGAACCTGCGCCGCAGTCGATTCGGGCGCCTTCTCATCGCGGCGCGCGAGAACGAGTCCAACGTGCAGTCGTTCGGCGTCGGTCTGGTGCGGATGAAGGTGCTGGCCTTCGTCGTCTCGGGTGCGATGGCCGGTTTCGCCGGCTCGCTGTACGCGTTCCAGCAGCGCGGAGTCACCGGCGCCGGCTACGGCGCCGACCGCAGCTTCCAGGTGTTCATCTTCACCATCCTCGGCGGCGTCAGCTCGGCCGGCGGCGCCCTCCTGGGTTCCGCCTACGGCAACCTCAGCGCCTATTTCCTGGCCAACAATCAGGCGTTCGCCTTCTTCATCGGGATCATCCCGCTGGCCCTGCTCTACGTCGAGCCGGGCGGTCTGATCACGCTGATCAACCAGGTGCGCGACTCTTGGCTGCGAATCCTCGCCCAGCGGCGCCAGCTCGTCGTCCCCAGCCTGTTCGCCGACTACGACGCCAACGCGCTGGCCCGGCGGCTGATCCCGTTGGCCCCGCCGATAACCGGACAGGGGCTGGCCGGGCTGCCGGTCAACCAACGGTTCGCGCTCTCCTCGGATGTCCACCGCAGCGACCACGACGGCGAACTCGAGGGCACCACCGTCAGGGAAAGAGAAGCCGCGGCCATTGGCGCGGCGAGCGCGGCAAGTGAAGGCGGCGAATGACCACGACCAGCAGCGGCGAAGACGTCTTCGACGAGATCACCGGCCGGCACCTGCCGGTGCTCGAGCCCGTCACGCCCGATGCGCTACCGCCCAAGCCGCCGCGGCGGAGGCGCAACCCGCTCGTGCGGGTCGTCCGCCGCTTCCGCGACGACATCCGGGGCCTGCTGCGCCTCCGCGAGACGCCCTACGGAATGGGTCCGGCGCTGATCATCGGGATGGCCGCGTTCTTCCAGCAGTTCGACACACGCGCCTTTTATTACGCGGCGCCCGAGATCACCCGCGCCATCGGGGCCAAGGTGTCCACGATCATCAACGTGCAGGTCGTCATCGGCACGTTCATCGTGTTCGTCACGATCTTCATCGGCTGGTGGGCTGACCGACACCGCCGGGTACCTCTGTTCGCGGTGGGCACGATCATCTCCGGCCTCGGGGCCATGGGGATGTCGCGGGCCACCAGCACGATCTCGCTCGGCATCCCGAGGGTGGTCGACGACGTCAGCTTCGCGGCGAGCGACGTCCCGGAGTACTCCCTGCTCGCGGACTACTACCCGCCCGAGGCGAGGGGGCGCACGTTCGCCTTCCTCGGCACGCTGAATCGAGTCGCCAGCCTCGTCTCCGTGCTCGGTGTCGGTCTCATGCTCCGCCAATGGGGCTTCCGGACCACATTCGTCGTCATCGGGATCCCCATCGTCCTGATCGGCATCATCGCCGCCATTCGGCTCCGCGAGCCGGTGCGGGGGTACTTCGACCGCAAGGCGGCAGGGGTCAGCGACGACGTGGCCCGGGTCGAGGACGAGGCCCAGTCCTTCGGCGAGGGTTGGCGGACGACGTTCGCGGTGCGCACGCTTCGCCGCACGTTCGCCGCCGACCTGATCCTCGAGTTCGGCGACCTGCCGGTCGCGTTGTTCCTCCCCTTCTACCTGTCGGACCGCTACGGGCTCGACGCCCTCCAACGCGGATACATCCTCATTCCCGCGGTCATCGTCGGGCTGTACGCCGGTGTGCTCGGCGGCGGTCTCATCGACAGGTTCAGCGGCCGCAACCCCGGACAGGTCCTTACGGTGTTCGGCATCTTCCGGCTGGTCACCGCCTTCGGGGTGTTGCTCTACGCGTTCCATCCGCCGATCGCCGTGATCATCGCCGCCAGCTGCATAAGTGCATTCGGGAGCGGCCTCATCGGCCCGGCCCGGAGTGCGATCTACGCGCAGGTGATCCCGCCGTCGATCCGCACCCAAGGGCTCCAAATCATCAACATCGCGGTGGTCCCGGCCGCGGTGATCGGCGTGCAACTGTCCAGCGTCATCTTCCGCAACTACGGCTATCAAAGCGTCTTTGCCTTCGCGGTCCCGTTCTTCGTCATCGGCGCCTTCGTGATCATGTCGGCCGGCGCGTTCTTCGACGTCGACCGCCGCAACGCCGCCGCGCAGTCGATCGCGGCCGAGGAGTGGCGCAAGGCCAAGGAGGCCGGCAACGACAAGCTGCTCGTGTGTCGCGACGTCGACGTGGCGTACGACGGCGTGCAGGTGCTGTTCGGCGTCGACTTCGACGTCACCGAGGGCGAGATCATCGCCCTCCTCGGAACGAACGGGGCCGGGAAGTCGACCCTGCTGAAAGCAATCAGTGGCACCCAGGAAGCGTCGGCCGGCGGGATCGTGTTCAACGGGCGCGACGTCACGCACATGCCGCCGCACGAGGTCGCGGCCCGCGGCGTGGTGCACATGCCCGGCGGACGGGGCGTGTTCCCCGGGCTGAGTGTCCGTGAGAACCTGCTGCTCGGAAACTGGTTGCAGGACGATCCCGAGGGTGTGAAGACCAGGGTTCAGGAGGTCTTCGAGATCTTCCCCGTCCTGCGCGAGCGGGCCGACGCGTCGGCCGGCGACCTGTCCGGCGGCGAACAGCAGATGCTTTCGCTGGCCCAGGCGTTCCTCATGCAGCCGAAGCTGCTGCTCATCGACGAGCTGTCGCTCGGGCTATCGCCGGCCATGGTCGGCCAGCTGCTGGAGGTCGTGCGGGAGATCCACCGCCGCGGGGTGACCATCGTGGTCGTCGAACAGTCGGTCAACGTCGCCCTCAACCTGGCCGAGCGGGCGATCTTCATGGAGAAGGGCGAGGTCAAGTTCTTCGGGCGCACGTCCGACCTCCTCGCCCGGCCCGACATCCTGCGTGCCGTGTACGTCAAGGGCACCGGCGCCCTCACCGACGGCGCCCCGGCCGGCGCCATGCGGGGCGAGCGCGAGCGGCGCAAGCTGGAGCTGGGCGACTCGCGCAACGTCCTCGAGGTGGAGCACATCGTCAAGCGCTACGGCGGCATCACCGCCGTCGACGACGTCACCTTCGAGCTGCGCGACGGCGAGGTTCTCGGCGTGATCGGCCCCAACGGCTCGGGCAAGACCACGCTGTTCGACGTCATCAGCGGGTTCCAACCCGCCGATGGCGGTCGGGTGACGCTCGCCGGTGTCGACGTCACCGGCTCGTCGCCCGAAGCGCGGGTCAGCGCCGGGCTGGTCCGTCGCTTCCAGGACGCGCGGTTGTTCCCATCGCTCACCGTCACCGAGACGCTTCTGATCGCGCTCGAGCAACGGCTCGAAGTGCGCAGCACGCTGCTCAACGCCATAAGCGCCCCGCAGGCGCGCCGGGCCGAGCGCCGCCTCCGGGCCCGGGCCGAGCGGCTGGTCGAGTTGTTGAGCCTCGACGCCTACCAGGACAAGTTCGTCAAAGAACTCTCGACCGGGCTGCGCCGGATCGTCGACCTCGCGTGCGTGCTGGCGGCCGAGCCCAAGGTGCTCCTCCTCGACGAGCCTTCCTCGGGGATCGCTCAAGCCGAGGCCGAGGGGCTGGCGCCGCTACTGCGCCGGGTGCGGTTCGAGACCGGGTGCAGCATCTTGATCATCGAGCACGACATGCCCCTGATCTCGCAGGTGGCCGACGAGTTGATCGCGCTCGACCAAGGGGCGGTCGTGGTGCGCGGGACTCCAGAAGCCGTCCTCAACGACGACCGGGTCATCGAGGCCTACCTCGGCGGTTCCGAAGCCGCCGTCAAACGCTCGGGGAGACTCACATGATTCGACGCTTCGCCGGCGCCGTCGCGCTGGTCACCGCGCTTTCGGCCGCCGGCGCGTGTAGTGGGAGCAACAAGGTCGGCGACAAGTCGCTGTTGAACGTGCAGGACAAGATCAACAACTGTCGGGTTGGCGAGTGCACGACGACGACGCCGGCGCCGGCAGCGGCGGCGACGACGACGACCAAGGCCGGGGCGGGGGCCAACCTCGGTATCAAGCCGGCCACGACGCAGCCTCCGACGGTCACCACCGTCGTGCGCGAGCAGGTCGTCACGATCAACAGCGACACGTCGGGCGGCACGTCGCAGTTCGACCCCAACTCGGTCACCGTCTTCACCAACTACCCGGTGCGTTTCCAGAACAAGGACACCGTCGTCCGCTCCGTCGTATTCGCCGATCGCCGCTCGCCGTCGATCGAGCCCGGCAAGTCCTGGACGACGACGTTCGCCGCCGCCGGCAACTTCCCGTACCAGGACGGCACCCGGCCGTACGCCACCGGGTCGGTTCAGGTCATCGCCCGATGAGACACGTCGTCGCGCTGGTCGGCATGGTCGTCGTCCTGGCCGTCGGCGCCTGCGGCTCGCCGGCGGCCGGCGGCGTACCCGGCAAGGCCATCAAGCCGCTGCCGTCGAATGTCCTGCCGGCGACGTTGGGCGACCTTGAAGTCCACCCGGAGGACGTGCAGTCCACCGTGCAACAGGCGGCCAACTCCTACGCCAGCGCTCTGAGTCTGTACAGCCTGCGCAAGACCAACCTTGTCTTCGCGACTCTTGAAGTTGCCCGTCTCACTGACAGGTTCAACTACCGAAACAAGAAGCAGCAGGCCCTCCTCGCCGACAAGGTCGGCGGCGCCCGGTCCGAGCCGCACCGAGTCGGACCGGTGGTGGTGTACCTCACGACCGGACTTCGGCAGAGCATCTCCATCTGGTTCTCCGGGCGCCATCTCTTCGTGCTCTCGACCCGCGAGGACTACGACCAGCCACGCGCGCTTCTGCGGAGCGCGATCGAGATCACGCCGTGAGGCGCGTCGTCGGGCTGGTGGCCGTGCTCACCGCCATGGGCGCGCTCACGACCGCGTGCAAGAAGGAAGCCGATCAGAAGTTCGTACTCGGCAAGATCATCACCGCCACGGAGCAGAAGTCGCGCAAGTTCGTCTACCTCGACAGCGTCCGGGGCACGCAGACACAGGTGGCC
>JACDEA010000148.1 GCA_013816725.1 Actinomycetota bacterium | reverse complement strand
GGATGAAACAGCGTGTACAGCGCGAGGCCCAGCGCGGCCACGCCGAACGGGATGAACTGGTTCCCGCGGTTGGCGAACGTCGGGTAGAGCACGAAGCCCGACAGGATCGCTGTCCACCCCCACAGGATCACGACCGAGCGCCGGTGGCCGTGGCCGAGGCGCATGAGCCGGTAGTGGAGGTGCGACTCGGTGTCGCGGCCGGCCGGACTGCGCCGGCGCAGGGCCCGCCGCGCACTGGCCGAGATCGTGTCGAGGATCGGTACACCGAGGATGAAGAACGGGATGAACAGCGGGGCGTAGAAGAAGTAGGTCTGCCCGCTGAACGCATCGTTGATGCGGCCGCCGACGACCAGCGTGCTGCTGGCCATGAGCAGGCCGAGGAAGAGCGCGCCGGCGTCGCCCATGATGATCTTGGCCGGGTTGAAGTTGTGCGGCAGGAACCCCACGCAAACCCCGGCCACGATGACCGCGATCAGCGGCCCGATGTTGTCGGAAGTCAGCAGCCCGGCTTCGGTCAGCCGCGCGCTGTAGACCGTGAAGGCCAGCGCGCCGATGCCGATCACGCCGGCGGCCAGGCCGTCGAGACCGTCGATGAAGTTGACAGCGTTGGCCACCGCGGCCACCCACAACACAGTGGCCAGCGGCGCCAGATCGCGGGACAGCACGAACAGGTCACCGAACGGGATGCGGAAGTAGAACATCGAGACGCCGAGGAAGTAGAGGACCGATCCGGCGAGAACCTGCCCGGCGAACTTGGCCGGCGGCGACACCTCGACGAGGTCGTCGAGCGCGCCGACGGCGAAGATCACCGTGGCCGCCAGCATCACGCCCAGGGGCTCGGACGAACCGTGGAACACCGGGGCGAACTGCTTGGTGTGGCTGGCGACGAACATGGCGACGAAGAAGGCCAGGTACATCGCCGCCCCGCCCAGCGTCGGAACGATGCGAGTGTGGATGCGGCCGGGGTCGGGAGGCACCACCGCTCCGATGCCCTTGGCCAGGGCCCGCACCGGAAACGTGAGGATCCACGTCGCCCCCGCCGCCGCCGCGAACACCGCGAGATACGCCAGCACCTACCCGCTCCGGGCCCAACTGCCAGGCGTCACCGGTAGGGGGTGAAGCGGGCGCAGAGGGCGCCGACGTCGGCTCGGACGGCGGCCAGTTCGTTGTCGTCGTCGCGGCCGCGGACGGCACGGCCGATGAGCGACGCGATCTCGGCCATCTCGGGTTCGCGCATGCCCTGGGTGGTGACCGACGGCGTGCCCATCCGCACACCACTCGTCGAAAACGCCGTGCGGGGGTCGTCGGGAATCGTGTTCTTGTTGATCGTGATGCCGGCGGTGTCGAAGGCGGCTTGCACGGCCTTGCCGGTCAGCTCCTTGTCGTAGGCGAGGAGATCGATCAACAGCAGATGATTGTCGGTGCCGCCGCTGACTGGACGCAGTCCCTCAGTGATGACTCCCTTGGCCAGGGCCGAGGCGTTGGCCACGACTTGGGCCGCGTACTCGCGGAACTCGGGCTGCAGCGCTTCGCGGAACGCCACAGCCTTCGCCGCGATCACGTGCATGAGCGGGCCGCCCTGAAGCCCGGGAAACACGGCGCTGTCGACGGCCTTGGCGTACTGCTCCTTGCACAGGATCGCCCCGCCGCGTGGCCCTCGCAAGGTCTTGTGCGTCGTGAAGGTGACGATGTCGGCGACCGGCACCGGGTTCGGGTGGACGCCACCGGCGATGAGCCCGGCCACGTGGGCGGCGTCGAAGATGAACAACGCGCCGACATCGTCGCAGATGGCCCGGAAGGCCTCTGGGTCGATGATGCGGGGGTACGCGGTGGCGCCGGCGATGATCGCTTTTGGGCGGTGCTCCAGCGCGAGGTCCCGGACCTGGTCGTAGTCGATCCGCTCGTCGCTCGCCGTCACGCCGTAAGCGACGAACTTGTACGTCTTGCCGCTGAGGTTGACCGGCGACCCGTGGGTGAGGTGACCCCCGGCGTCGAGTTTCATGCCGATCACGGTGTCGCCCGGGTCGAGCAGCGCCTGATACACCGCGACGTTGGCGTTGGCCCCGGAGTGCGGCTGCACGTTGGCGTGGTCGGCGCCGAAAAGCTCCTTGGCGCGGGCGATCGCCAGATCCTCGGCGTCGTCGACGACGTAGTTACCGCCGTAATACCGCTTGCCCGGGTACCCCTCGCTGTACTTGTTGGTGAGGACCGAACCGGTCGCTTCCATGACCTCACGCGACGTGAAGTTCTCCGACGGGATCAGCTGAAGTGTGGTGTTCTGCCGCTCGAGCTCGCGCTCGATGATCGAGAACAACTCGTCGTCGCGGTTCACGCGTTCTCCTCCAGGTCCGATATCTGATCGACGCGGCGCTGATGGCGGCCGCCTTCGAATTCGGTGGCCAGCCATACCTTCAGGATCTCGTCGGCCAATCCGAGCGCCACGATACGGCCGCCAAGCGACAACACGTTGGCGTCGTTGTGTTCTCGCGAGAGACGCGCGGTGTAGAGGTCGTTGCACAGCGCGGCCCGCACGCCGTGCACCTTGTTGGCGCTGATCTGCTCGCCCTGCCCGCTACCGCCCAGGACGATCCCGCGGTCGGCCCGGCCCTCGGCCACCGCTCGCCCGACGCCGGCGCAGATGGGCGGGTAGTCGACGGCCTGCTCGCTGTCGGTGCCGTGATCGTCGACTTCGTGGCCCAGGTCGACGAGGGTCGCGACCAGGTGCTGCTTGAGCGGGAACCCGGCGTGGTCCGAACCGATGGCGATCCTCATTGCTCGCCCCAGACCAGCGCGTACAGGCGGTTCACCAACTCCTCGATCTCCTCGGCCGCCGCCTCGTAGAACTTGCGGGACCGGCCCATCGGGTCGGCCACGTCGTCGGCGCTGGACGACCCGACCAACATGGCCGGGCTGCGCCCGGCGTGCACCTTGGCGATCCACTCGTCGAGCGGCTGGCCGGCGGTGCGCCGGCCGACCTCTTCGCCGCGGCGCACGATCTCGCGAAGCGTGAAGGTACGCGGCCAGGCGTCGGGCACGTTGACGACCACCTCACGCACGTGCTCGCGGGCCATCGCCACGACGAGATCGGCGGCGGCGAGCATCTCGGCGTCGATCTGACGGCTGCGGTGGTCGATCAGGTCGATACCCCAACTCGTCATCACCGCCACGTTGTCATCGGGCGCGGCCCGCCCGGCCTCGAGGAGCCCGGCCGAACTCACCCGTACGTCGGTGCGGCCCGCGGCGTCGACCTTGCGCCGCAGGAACGCTTCGGCGACCGGCGACCGACACATGTTTCCGGTGCACAGAAGCAGCACGTTGATGCCCGTCGTGCCGGGATCGCCCATGGGAGCGAGTGTAGGTTCCGGCCAATGGCGCCCGACCCACGTTTGCCGGTCCTCGTCGGCGTCGGGCAGATGACCCGACGGCCGGAATCGGCCGCTGATGCAACCGAGCCGCTGGCCATGATGGCCGAGGTCGCCGAGGCGGCGGCCGAGGACTCCGGCGCCGGCGCCGCGCTCCTCAAGCGCGTCCAGTCGGCCCGCGTCATCGACACGCTGGCGTGGCGCTATCCCAATCCCGGCGGACTCCTCGCCCACCGTCTCGGAATGCCGCTGCGGGAGAGCGTCAAGGTCGCCACCGGCGGCAACAGTCCCCAAATGGCGGTGAACGCCACCGCGGCCGCCATCCAGCGCGGCGAGCTCGACGTCGCGCTGATCGTCGGCGCCGAAGCGGTCTACTCGCGGTTCCTCGCCCGCAAGCAGGGTGTGACCCAGGACTGGACGCACGAGTCGGTCGTCGCGGACGGGCCCGAGCCGCGCTCGATCGGGATCGACCGGCCGGGCACGTCCGACGCCGAGATGGCCCGCTCGCTGGTGATGCCGACGCAGGTGTACCCCATCTTCGAGAACGCCCTGCGGGCGCACTACGGACGTTCGATCGAGGATCACCAGATCGCGATTTCGGAGTTATGGGCCCGCTTCTCGGACGTGGCGGCGACCAACCCGTACGCGTGGTCACCCCGGGCGCGCACCCCCGACGAGATTCGGACGGTCGGCCCCGACAACCGCATGATCGGCTTCCCCTATCCGAAGTTGATGAACGCCAACATCCAGACCGACCAGGCCGCGGCGCTGATCCTGTGCTCGGTCGACGCGGCGCGGGCCGCCGGCGTGGCCGAAGATCGCTGGGTCTTCCTTCACGCCGGCGCCGACGGTCACGACCACTGGTTCGTGTCGGACCGGGACGACCTGCACTCGTCACCGGCTATCAGGGCGTGTGGCCGGGCCGTCTATGAGATGGCCGGCGTCGGTCCCGACGACCTCGCGCACGTCGATCTGTACTCCTGCTTCCCGTGCGCGGTCGAGGTTGCCGCCGACGAGTTGGGGCTGCCGTCGGCCGACGCGTCGAGGCCGCTGACCGTCACCGGCGGGCTCACCTTCGCAGGCGGCCCCGGCAACAACTACGTAACGCACTCGATCGCAACGATGACCGGTGCGTTGCGCGCCGACCCCGGCAGCTACGGCTTGTGCACCGCGAACGGGTGGTACCTCACCAAGCACGCGGCCGGGGTGTACTCCACCGAACCGCCGCGGTCCGGCCGGTTCTGCCATCGCGACGTCCAGGACGACGTCGACGCGCTTCCGAAGCGGGCGAGCACGCTCGACTACGACGGCCCGGCCACGGTGGAGAGCTACACGGTGATGTACGAACGGGACGGGTCGCCGGCGCTGGCCATCATGGCCTGCCTCACCCCGGACGGCGTCCGTACGTGGGCCAACTCCAACGACGCCGGTCTCATGGCCGCGATGACGAGCGAGGAATTCGTCGGCCAGGCGTGCACGCTGGCCGCCGGCGGGGCTATCGGGTTCACCTAGACGAAGAACCCGAGCACGTCTCCACCTCGGCGGCCGCGATTGCACCCTCGCGAATGACACGGAACGGATCCACCGCCACCACCGTTGAGGCCGCGCCGTCGCATGGGCCGCCGTCGACGACAACGCTGACGCCCGTCAGCGCCCGAACTTCATCGGCTGTCGCACACGGCGGCGCGCCGTGCGGGTTGGCGCTGGTGCTCGCGAGGGGCCCGACGGCGCGACAGAGCTTGCGGGGCACTTCGTGATCCGGCACACGGAGGCCGACCCCGCCGACCACGATGGTGAGCTTTCCCGGCCAGAACCGTTCGGCGAGGCGCTCGGTAGCGCTGGTGAAGGCAACGAGCGTGCGCGCCTGTGCGACGTCGGCCACGAGCGTCGGCAGCTCCAGTGAACGCGGGCGGCCCTTCACCTCGTAGAGCCGGTCGCTGAACGCGGGCAGCGTGACGATGCCGTAGACGGTGTCGGTCGGGATCCCGACGACCTCGCCGCGCCGGAGCGCGGCCACAGCGTCATCGAGTTGCGACAAGAACCCGGTCCCTTTCCGTCAGGTCCTTGCGGACTTCGGCGTGCAAGTAACGCGTGCACAGTCGCAACGCTGCATCACGCTGGTGCGGCGCGATCTCCACCACGAGCGTGCCTCCGGGTCGCAACCACTCGGGAGCCTCGCCGGCGATGCGTTCGATCGCTTCGAGCCCGGTAGCGCCGGCGACCAGCGCGGTGGTCGGCTCCCAGTCGGCCACTTCGCCGGGCAGGTCCTCGTGGGCCGCGATGTAGGGCGGATTGCTGACGATCACGTCGACGCCGCCGCGCACGTCAGCGGGCACCGCGGCAAACCAGTCGCCTTCGTACAGTTCGACTCGGGTCGCCCGGTGCCCCAGCCCCGCGAGGTTGGCGCGGGCCACGGCGAGCGCGTCGGCCGACGCGTCAGTGGCGATGATGCGGGCCGCCTTCGTCTCGACCGCGACGGAGAGTGCGATCGCGCCGCTGCCGGTGCCCAGATCGACCACGACGCCTCGTGGGTCGAGGTCGATGACGGCACCGGCCACGATCTCGGTCTCGGGTCGCGGGATCAAAACCCGACGGTCGACGTAGAGGTCGAGCGTACGGAACCCCCAACGGGACACGACGTACTGCAGCGGCTCGCCCGCCTCACGACGGGCCACCAGTTCCGCGTGCTCGATCGGATTGCGGGCCCGCTCGTCGATGCGGCGCAGCTAGTGACGCGGCAGCGT
>JACDEA010000147.1 GCA_013816725.1 Actinomycetota bacterium | reverse complement strand
GATCCCCGGCGCTTTCAACTCCGCGGTTCCGCCCGGGTCGTGGCGTTCAGCCGACGGCGCGTCGACCGGCTGAAGGCGCAGACCGGCGACGGCGGTCGCCGCGTACACGACGGCGGCGAGTCGCAACACCCACGAGGCATCGCTCAGCCGCAACACCGCCACCGCCGGGCCGGCCCCGACAAGACCGGCGACCACGCCCGTCAGCGCCAGCTTCGAGTTGGCCTCGACGAGGAGCGTGTCCTCCCCGACGGTCGGGGCCACGAGCGAGCTCTTGGCCACCGCATGGGTCTTCGACAACACGAGGACGGCGAACGCTGCCGGGAACAGCAACAAGCTGTGCAGCACCGTGGCCATCCAGAGGCACACCCCGACGCGCGCGGTGGCGACGCCCACCACGATGGCTCGCCGCCCGCCCCGCGCCCGGTCGATCATCGGCCCGAGGAACGGCGCCACGACGGCGAACGGGGCCATCGTCAGCACGAGCGAGAGGGCGACGCGGCCGCGCGCCGCCGTCGGGCTGATGCTGAAGAACAGGGATCCGGCCAGCGCGACGGTGACCATGGCGTCGCCCGCCAGTGCCAGCGCATGGGCGACGACGAGCCGAGAAAAGGGCGACGGTCCGCGAGCGGGCGACTCAGGCCGCACGACCCGAGAGTACGCCGCCCCGGCTCTCACCGATCGCGTTGGGCTACGTCCAGGCGGGGAGTAACCGGCCGAGCGTCTCGGCGGCGATGACGGTGAGTGCCACGACCGGGGCGACAGTGAGCAGATACGCGCTGCGTGATCGCAATCGCCGGTATATGACGACGCTCGCTCCCATGCCGAACCCATAGCCGGCAAGGGCGAGGATGACGGCGGCGAGAGCGCTACGGTCGCCCTTAGTCCCGGTCTCGCTGTCGCGGCGCCCGCCTTGTGGTGTCGGAGCGAACGCAGTGCCTTCGAGCGTGGCCACGACGACGTCGGCGGAGCGGTGGTTCCACGGCAACAAGCCCGATGCCGTCACCAGCGTCAAGCGGTCGTCACGGCTCGGCCCGTACACCTTGTCCAACACCGAGGGCGAGCTCGGCCTCGCACCAGGGAGCCGGATCTGGCGCGTCGAGGCGACCTCGTACACCGACTGGCCTTGGGTCGTCGTCACGACGATCTTGTCGCCGGGCCGCAATGTGCCAAGGCTCGAGAAAGGACCGCCGAAGGCGGCGCGCCGGCCGACCAACACGCTGTTGCCGGGCTGGCCGAGCCCCGCCGATCCCGGTACGTGACCCGGAGCGTGCCGCGTCTGCGTCGCGCCCGCTCCCTCGACGACGACTTGCTGCATGCGCACGGCGCCGACCTCGAGGATGCCGACGGGCGTGTTGGGCTCAGGCGCCATGGTGGCTGCGGTCACGCCGGCCAGGCCCGTCGCCTCGTTGGCCGACCGATGGACGTCGGCTCGAAACCGCCGCATCAGGTGATGTTGGTCGCGCTGTTGGAAGAACGGACCGAAGCCGTAGACGACCAGGGCGATCCCCGCCGCCAGGGCCGTGATCCAAAGGAAGAAAAGGCCGTAGCGCGCCGCAGCCGGAACTCGCTGGCGATCCATGTCGATGGGCGACGTCGCGACCCTGCCGGCAATGCGGTCCTGCGCAGCGGCGTCGGTGGCGACGTTCGTGAGGACGGCGGTCAAGCGGCCCTCGACGACGCCCGCAATGCAAACGTGATCAAGCCCATGAGCGCGGCCACGGCCAGCGCGGCACGCAGCCAGCTCGGCGACCTGGCCGCGACATACCGCGGGATGGCCGCCAGCTCCTGGATGAGCGTCTTGGCAGGCGGATCGGCGGTCGCGATCGCGGGAGCGCCGCCCAACGGCGTCATGCCGAGTATCGACGCGAGCAGCGCGCGCTCGAGGACGGCGGGCGAGAGCGTCGCCGCCAGGGCTAACGACGCGGCCACGTCGCCCGTCGCGATCTGGTCGGCGAACGCGGCAGCCGGTGTCGCCGCCACGGCGAGAGCCGGCGCGCCTTGGTGAGTCGACGCGGTTGCGCAGCTACCCGTGACAGGCGACGCCCCGACCTTCTTGAGTTGAGCGGCCGCGCTCGCCCGCAAGTCGTCCGGCAACGCGACCATGCCCTCGGGAAGATGAGCCTGCCCTTCACCGGTGATGTAGCTGAGCCAGTCGGTGAGCAGCTTTTGTGACGCGGTGCGAGGCGAGCAGTCGTCGTTCCGCAGCGGCTCGGCCGGCACGAGGGCGTACTCGACGAACGTCATCGGATACGGACGCACGCCACCCACCGTTGCGGTGTTCCTCGGGTCCGACACGAGGACGCCCTGGTCATCGGCCCTCATAGCGGGTACCGATGCACGCAATTCATCCGCTCTCGGCGCCACGAAGTTTCCAGCTGCGTCCTCCATCTGGACGGGGGTCAAGCTGAGTGCGCGCGCCGTCTCCAGGTCGGTAAGCACCCAGATTCCCCCCTCCGAGCTCGGCCCCGGACCGATGAGCCCCTTGCGCAGAGCCGGGCGCCCGGACAACAACGCGATCGCGCCTTCGAAAGTCGGCTGCGCACTCGCCAATTCGGCGTCAATGCCGCGGGGCTTTCCCCGATCCCCGACGAAACTCGG
This sequence comes from Actinomycetota bacterium, assembly GCA_013816725.1. Taxonomy (GTDB): domain Bacteria; phylum Actinomycetota; class Acidimicrobiia; order Acidimicrobiales; family JACDEA01; genus JACDEA01. The sequence continues at coordinate 3,547 of JACDEA010000147.1, read as the reverse complement.
AAGGTCCGGCACCTTCCACGCGTTCGGGGCCAGTTGCTTGAAGTATCGGGTGCCGTACCACGAGAACGCTTCGGCTTCGGCGGCGGCGCCGACGAACATCGTCGCTGAGCTGTCGAAGAGACCGGAGCTCCCGCCGTGTTGCTGGATTTCTGGGTTGCGCGCCGCGATGGCGTCGGCGTAGGTGCGCGGAGCGTCTGATGTCGAATCGGGTGCCGCCTGATTCTCGACCCCTTGGCGGCCCCCACCGAACATGGCCGCGCCTTCGGCGGCCGACAGCTTCAGATTCTTGTAAGGCACCTTGGCGCTCGTCGGCGGCTTGATACCGCCGCCGACGCCGACGACGGCCGCGTTCAACGCGAGGGGGACGGCGATCGCGGCCCTGCGATCGGCGGCGGGGACATCGTGGGCGAGGTCCATCGCGCCGCCATAGCCTCCGGCCGTATACGCGAGATCAAGAGATCCGCGTCCGAACTGCTGGACCGCCTGTCCCTCGCCGATGAAGCTGGCTCGGCTCGGCGCACCCCTGGAAGCGTGGGTCGCGCAGGCGTTGACGGTCCACGCGACCCAAGCATCGGTCATGCGATCCGAACCGCCGGTGTCGAGGACGCTGGGGGCGGCGCCGCCACAACCGGCGATCGGGTCGTTGCTTCCATACTGGATCGGGAACACGAAAGGCTTCCACTGTTTCGGCTGATTCACGTCGGTCGTGGGGCGGTACTGCAACTCGACAACGAGCGCGCAGCTGTGGGTCGGATCACACGTCAGCGACTGCTCGGCCCCGGTATTGGCGTCGAGCCACTCCGTCACGCCCGTTCCCAGCCTGAAGAGAAACGTCTCGCCGTCGGCGGTGGGCGCGTTCTGGTACGTCGTCGAGTCGGCCACGTAGGCGTCGGCCGACGAGGAGATCGGGTGCGACGGTCCGGGGCAGTCCGGACCGTCGGGGCCGAAGTCGCTGGGCGGCGTGCCACTCGAAGCCGCGTAGGTCACGTCGCCGCGGCACAGCGCGGCCTCGGCCTTGTACACCGGCACGCCGTCGTTGGTCTTGACCGTGACGGCAACCGTCTGGCCATCGGTGATCCCCGACGTCGTGCTCACCGTGACGGTCGGAGCCTGATCGGCGGCGGCGGTACGCACGCCGGGTATCGGCGAAAGCGCGATGGTAAAAAGGCCGCACGCCGCGGCCAGCATTGCCAGGCGACGCGTCACAACGACGAGCGCGGCCGTCGGCGACGGATCGGGACCAGGAGCAGCGTCACGCCGATGGCGACCAGGACGAGCGCCGCCCTGAACAAGCGACCGACATAGCGGCCCGTCCTGCTCAGCACGGAGCTTGATCGCGTTGTCGACATCGTGGACGCAGATGCAGACGTGACCGTGAGGGTGGCCGACATGGTCTGTGCCGCACCGCTGGCGCCCGTGCCCGTCAGCTCGATCGAGTGTGTTCCGGCCGCGACGCCAGCGGGGATGGTGAACTGCCCGCTGACCGCGCCGTTGGCCCCGGCGACGAGTGTGCCGAGGGTGACGGGGTCCGAACGCAGGACGACGGTGACCGACGCGTTCGGCTGCCACCCGGACGACTGCACGCTGATCGCGCCCCCGGGCGGCACCGACGACGGCGAAACCGACACGCTACCGGCATTCGCGGTGGTGCTGGTAGTGCCACCCAGTGTCGACGTCGTGGTCGCGCCCGCCAAACTCGTCGTCGTGGTTCCGCCGGTCGCAGTCGTGGTGGTGGTCGCCCTTGTTGTGGTTGTGGTCGCCGGATTCGCCGTGCTGGTCGTAGTGGCACCGGCGACCGTGGTCGTGGTCGCACCCGGAGCGGTGCTGGTGGTCGTCGCGCCGCCACCCCCGCCGTAGTTGATGTCGTAGTGCTTGAAGATGTGGCCCGAGCCGTCCGGCGTCACGCTGGTGTCGACGGACTCGTCGACCCAGAGCGCGCACGGGTGGGTCGAGTCGCAGGTGATCGTCGAGTCACCGTTGTTGGCACGGAACGTTTGCGTTCCGGAGCCGACGCGGAATGAGAAGTCCACGTTCTGCTTGGCCGCGTCGGAATTCTTGGTCACCACCGCGTCGTCGGAGCCGCTGACGAACGGCGATGCGATGCAGTTCCCGAACTGCGTCGGACTCATCTGCGACGATGTCTGGACGTCGAGGTTCGGCTTGCATAACCGCGCCGTCCCGGAGAAGAGCTTGCCGGCGGCGCCGTCAATGTGGATGTTGATCTTCGTGCCTTCGCTGGCGCCGGTGAACGGACCCGGCGGGTTGGTGTTGGGCGTCGCCGGGTCGACCGCCGCCTTCGTGTTGGTGTCGGGGCTGCCGGCGGTGTCGGCCCCCACGCTCCGCATGAAGACGAACACCGCGAGGCTGGCGAGGAGTAGGGCGCCCACGCCCTGCCAGCGTCGGGGCCGGCTGTCACGCAATGCGAGCATTTATCAGTTCTCCTTCTCGCCTCAGGCCGGGAAATAGCCCATGACATCGAAAATGACTTCGGTCGTGCCGTATTTGTTCAACACGCTGACGCGGCCGCCGCTGCCGATCGGTGAGATCACGGCGTTGGGTACTGCGAGATCGCCCGGAAAGAAGTTGACGTTCGACGTGTCCGACGCGGGCCGGTTGCCGGTCGGGAAGACCATCAGGTAGCCCGGCGATAGCGGCCCCGACGCCGGCTTGACAGCGGTTACGTTGAGGATGACCGCGCCGGCCGTGTTAGGAACACCGCCGCGGGTGTGCACGAGGACGTCGTCGATCCCGTCCGGCCCGAGCGGGGCGTTGTAGTCATCGATCACCCCGGTTTGGTCCGCCCGGGTGTCCAGCACTCGCGCCGGAGTGACAGGGTGGAACACGCCGCCGGCGGGGAACCACCCCATGACGTCGAAGATGACCTCGGTGTTCCCGTACTTGTTGAAGACGCTCACCTTTCCATTCGCACCGACCGGCGCGATGACGAGATTGGGAATGGCCATGTCGGTGCCGGAAAAGTTGAGGTTCGAGGTGTCCTGAGCCGGGCGGTTCCCGGTCGGGAACACCATCAGGTATCCCTCGGCCAATGGCCCCGACGCCGGCTTCACGGCGGTCACGTTGAGAATCACCGCCCCAACGCCGACCGTCGGCAAACCGCCACGACCCGCGACTTGTACGTCGTAGGTTCCGTTCGGGCCGAGCGCAGCGTTGAAGTCGTCGACCACACCTGTTTGATCGGAGCGGGTGTCGAGAATGCGCGCCGGCGTCATCCGATTCACCGCGCCGCCGGCCGGGAACCAACCCATGACGTCGAAGATGACCTCCGTGTTCCCGTACTTGTTGAAGACACTCACCTTCCCGCCGGTGCCCACGGGCGCGACCACGAGATTGGGGACGGCGACGTCGGTGGCGGCGAAGTTCAGGTTGGACGTGTCCTGGGCGGGCCGAGCACCGGTGGGGAACACCATCAGGTAGCCGTCCGAGAGCGGCCCCGACGCCGGTTTGGCCGCGGTGACGTTGAGGACGACAGCGCCCGCGCCCGACGGCACGTTGCCCCGGCCGGTGACCTGCACGTCGTAGGTAGTGT
>JACDEA010000146.1 GCA_013816725.1 Actinomycetota bacterium | reverse complement strand
CACCAACGCCGCCGCCGGAACCACCGCCGCCGCCGGAACCACCGCCGCCACCCGTACCACCACCGCCGCCACTACCACCGCCGCCACTACCACCACCGCCGCCACTACCACCACCGCCGCCGCCGCCACTACCGGTCGTCGTCGTCGTCGTGCCCGCCAGCGTCGTCGTCGTGCCCGCCAGCGTGGTCGTCGTGCCCGCCAGGGTGGTGGTCGTGCCCGCCAGGGTGGTGGTCGTGCCCGCCAGGGTGGTCGTCGTCGTCGGAGTGGCGCAGCGCGGCACCGTGACGGTGTTGGAGTCCAGGGTCACCGCACCATTACGCGCCAACAAGCGACCCTGCACCGTGGCGTTCGTGTTGGCGGTAATGGAGGTCAGGGCGAGGATGCTCCCGATGAAGGTCGAGCCGACACCGAGAGTCGCGGAGCTTCCCACTTGCCAGAAGACGTTGCAGGCCTGGGCGCCGTTGATGAGCACCACGTGGCTGTTGGGTGCGGTGATCAGGGTGGACCCCGCCTGAAAGATGAAAACGGCATTGGGGTCGCCCTGGGCGTCGAGGGTCAGTGTTCCGGTGATGGCAAACGACGACGGCGATTTGTAGACACCCGGCGTCAGCGTCTTCCCGCCCAAGTCTGTCGGCCCGGGATAGGTGGTGGTCGGCGCTCGCCCAGCGGCGTCGTTGTAGGCAATCGTCAAGTCGGACTGGGCCCCACACGCCACCGCATCGGCGGCGTGGGTTGTCCCGTTCACGGTTCCGGGCGGGAAGCCGGTTATGGCCGGGGTCGGACACGTGCCCAAGTCGCCGTTGATGATGGTGGGCCCGGTGTTGGTGACCCCGGTCCCGGCTAGCACCCCGAAGCTACCGGCCGTTCCCAGACCCACTGGGGCCGCCGCCGCACCCGCTTGGCCCCCGAACACCGCCAGCGCTCCCGCCAGCCCGAGGGCGATCACCACAAGGGGGCCAGCAACTCGAGAGGTCATGGAGGGGCGCTGCCTTCCGGTTTGTGTGCTAAAGGGCCCCTTATATGTAGCGCGTTTGCGCGCCCGCAACGTGTCATGCCGCGAACGGCCCAACGTTCAGCCAAGCGTTAAGGCACTGATTGATTGGCGCAGCAACAGGCCGAACAGGATGCGGATGATGGCGGCGTCGCACAGGTCGAGGTTGTCGGGCATTACGCCCATGTGGCTCCGCAATCGCTTGCTTTACGAGCGGGATGGCTACCGCGGTAAGGTGCGAAGCGGACGGCCAAAAGGGTGCTCCACCAGGTGGTTTCTCCGGGGCCGTAGCTCAGTGGTCAGAGCGGGCGACTCATAATCGTTTGGTCGGAGGTTCGATCCCTCCCGGCCCCACAACTGGTGCGTCGCCACGGGAGCAAGAGCGCCGAACTGCTCAGTCGCTCAGCCAGCCCGGCGCGGCGTCGAGCAGGTAGCGACTGACCGCCAGGCAGCGGTCGAGGACCTCGCAGATGGGCTCCTCCCCGGCGAAGATCCGCGACAGGCTCACCTGCTGGCGGGCGACGATCGTCAGGCGTCGCTCGGACGCGTCGGTCGCCGCCGGATACGAGTCGATGGCGGAGACCTCCAGCGGCAGCTCCACCCGTCCGACGCCGGCCAGGTCGATGGCCAGGCGCAGCAGGTCGGGCCCGCTGGGCAGCGGCGGCAAGGCCCACGTGAAGATGAGTGGGAACTGGAAGTCGTCGGGCGGGTCGACATCCTCGGGCAGGTCGACGACCACATCCTCGAACGCCAGCAGCACCCGCGGATCGACCTCGAGCGCGAGGTGCAGATCGAGCGGACCGCCACAGCCCTCCTCGGGGTGCAGGTCGACCTCCCACACCTGATTCAGCGAGTAGGTCTCGACGAAATGGCGCTCGTCGTGCACGTGGAATCCGTGATCGACCGCGTGGTCCTTCATGCTGGCCACGTAGCCGGGGACGTCGATGACCGCCATCGATGGCCAGCGTAGTGTCGGCCCCCTGCAAGACGATCTGCTGCTCGAGTTGCTGCACGACACCGCTACGGCGGTCCGTACCGCGCTCGACGCCGTCACCGACTGGGGTCTCGCGGGCACGCGGGCGGGCCAGCACCTCTCGGATATCGCGGCCGACGACGCCGCCCTCGAGCGCCTGCGCCGCGCCGGCGTCGGGATCTTGAGCGAGGAGTCCGGGCCCCACGAAACCGATCGCGACATCGTGGTGGTCGTCGACCCGCTCGACGGATCCACCAACGCGTTCCATGGGGTCCCCTGGTACGCGACCAGCTTGTGCGCGGTCGACGGTGACGGGCCGCTCGCCGCCGTCGTCGTCAACCAAGCGAGCGGAACGCGCTTCGAGGCGGTGCGCGGCGGTGGAGCACGCCGCGACGGCGCGCCCATCGCGCCGAGCAACGCGGTGCGCCTCGCCGAATCAATCGTCGGCATCAGCGGCTACCCCGGCGAACACCTCGGTTGGCGCCAGTTCCGGGCCATGGGAGCCGCCGCGCTCGACATCTCGGCGGTGGCCGCCGGCGTGCTCGACGCGTACGTCGACTGCACGCCCGGTCATCACGGCGCATGGGACTACCTCGGCGGACTGCTGATCTGCCAGGAGGCCGGCGCCGTCATCGCCGACGGCAAGGACGAGGAACTCGTCACGCTGGACTGGGCGGCGCGCCGGATGCCTATCGCCGCCGCCACGCCGGCACTGCTGGAAGAGGTGCTCGCCGCCCGTCGCCGGGTGAACTCCGACATTCCTGCAAAAAGGGGTTGACGGCAACGTCGCGGCACGGTTGCATAGGCAGTCCGGGGAGAGTCCTCGGGACGCACGCGTCTGATCGCGCCGAACACGCGACATAGCTAACAGGGAGTCGATCGAGTGCAGATGGCTTGGAGCGCAGTAATGCCGGGAGCAGCAGCTCTCGGTGGCGCGCGCCTGCGTTACGCCATCACGTTCGCCGGTTCCGCGCCCGTCCAGGGGTCGTTCAAGCGCAATTGCTCGATGACCACTGACCACAGCGGGCGGCCGATGGGCCGAGGAGGAAGTTCTGGCTAGAGCCAGACATTCCTCTGAGGAGGCCCTGAGGCCGCCGGCACAAGCCGGCGGTCTTTTTGTTTGCCATCACACGAGGACTCACCCAGAGAAAAGGAGAGGGCGACGTGTTCGCTCAGAGCAGGGAAGCGTTTGTAGAAGAAGAGCCAATACGCTGGGCCGAGGCCCGGTGCCGAGACGGAGCGGCGTCGATGCTGACCCTGTTCTTCTCAGAACAGCTCGATGACATCGCCCGGGCCAAGGCCATCTGTCAGGTGTGCCCGGTGATCGAGCCGTGCCTCGCGGGCGCCCTTCAGCGGCGGGAGCCGTGGGGTGTGTGGGGCGGTCAGCTGTTCGCCAACGGCAAGGTGTTGGCGTTCAAGCGCAAGCGGGGACGTCCGCCCAAGAACCCTCAGGCCCAGTTGACGGCGTGATCGGAATGAGCGGGAGGCCGGGGCTCGGCGGGGCCCCGGCCAGCTCGCTTGCGGGCGCGCACTTCAAGAAGCGCGGTCAGCTCGCGCCGGTTGCTCGGCGTCGACGGGTGGCGCAGCTTGGTTAGCGCCTTGGATTCGATCTGACGGATCCGCTCGCGGGTGAGTTCGAACTGGCGTCCTACCTGTTCGAGCGTGAGCGGTACGTGTCCGTCGAGCCCGAACCTGAGCGCAAGGACCTGCTGCTCGCGGGTCGACAACGCGCCGATGCCCGCGGCGATCTCTTCGTGCTCGAGCGCGGCGGCCGCCGCTTCGAACGGAATCTGGGCCGACAGGTCCTCCACCAGGTCCCCCAACTCACCATCGCCGGTGCCGATCGGCGTGTGCAGCGAGATGGGGTCCGGTGCGATGCGCTCGAGGTCGAGCAGCGCTTGGACGGTGAGGCCCGCGTCGGCGGCGATCTCCTCGTGGCTGGGCGACCGCCCCAGCGATTCGTTGAGCCGCGTGGTCGACCGCCGGACCCGTGCGATGGTGTCGTTGACGCGAGCCGGGAGTCGGATGGTGCGACCCTTGTCGGCGATGGCCCGACCGATGGCCTGGCGCACCCACCAGGTCGCGTACGTGGAGAACTTGTAGCCCCGGCTCGGATCGAACTTCTCCACGGCGCGGATCAGGCCGAGGTTGCCTTCCTGCACCAGGTCGAGGAGCGAGAAGCCTTGCGCGTGGTAGCGCTTCGCAATCGACACCACGAGCCGGAGGTTGCCGACGATGAAGTGCCGCTTGGCCTCGCGGCCGGTGGCCGCCACCGCCTCGAGTTGCTTGCGACGCCGCGCCGTAAGGTCGGATCCCGCGCTGGCCAAAACCGCTTCGGCCTCGATGCCCGCTTGTACGGCCTGGCCCAGTGTTACTTCGTCGGCCGAGGTGAGAAGCGCGTGCACGCCGATCTCGCGCAGGTACTGGCGCAACAGGTCTTCAACGACGTCGCTCTCGCTGCGTGCCGCCATGCTGCTCCCGTCGTGCGTCCTAGGCTGAAGCTCCGATCGAGGGTAATGCCCGCACGCCCGCGATCCTGGGATCATCGGGCGCATAGCTCAGTTGGTTAGAGCGCTGGCTTTACAAGCCAGATGTCGGGGGTTCGAATCCCTCTGCGCCCACCACAGCTCTTCGCCGTGACACACACCATGACCGGACGTGTCGGTGTTCGATAGCCCTTTCGGCACATGGAGCACCGACACCCGCCCCATCGGGCCCCGCGCCCACCGCGCACCGGAGGCGCAGGTCAGCGGCGGCGGCGCCCGTAACCGATGCCGCCGGTGAGCAGCAATACGACCAGGACGATCAACAGAATCGTGAGCATGCGCTAGCTGTTCCCCTCGCGATCCCGTTCTACGCCCCGCAATGCCGCGGACGGGTTGGCTACCGGCGCCCGCTACTTTGGCAATCGGATGGCTTCGGAGGAGCTTCACACACTGTTGGCGGTTCAGGACCACGACACTGCGCTGGACCAGCTGCACCATCGCCACGAAACGCTGCCCGAGCGGGCCGAGCGCCAGCGCCTGCTCCGCGACGGTCAGGCCATCGCGGCCGAGCGCGACCAGATCGCCGCGCAGCGCGACGAAATCGCCGAGCGGGAAGCCGCGCTAGAGGCCGAGCTGGCGACCAGCGAGGCGCGGGCGACGCAGATCGACAAGCGCATGTACTCCGGCGAGGTGAGTGCGTCGCGCGATCTCCAGGCGATGGCCGAGGAGATCGGTCGGCTGAAGTCGTTCGGGTCCCACCTCGAGGACCAGGCCTTGGAACTCCTCGATCAGCGCGAACCGCTCGACGCCCGCATCGCCGAGTTGGAGGCGAGGCTCACGGCCATGGCCGACGAGATCCGCCGGCTCGAACAGGCCATAGCGATCGCCGAGGAGGAGATCGACACCGAAGTCGGCCGCGAGCAGATCGCACGCGACGGCCTGGCCGAGAACATCCCCGACGCGCTTCTTCAGCGTTACGACGCGCTGCGGAAGAAACTCGGTGGCACGGGAGCGGCACCACTCAACCGCTCGTCGTGCGGAGGATGCCATCTCACGCTGCCGGCCACCGAGATCGACCGCATCAAGCATTCGCCGCCCGACACGCTGATCCTCTGCGATCAATGCGGGCGGATCCTCGTCCCCCCGGGGTGACCGCAACCGCATGCTGATCCTCGTCCGCCACGGGCAGACGGCGACCAATGCCGCCGGCCGGCTGCTGGGCCGCAGCGACCCGCCGCTCACAGAATTGGGTGAGCGCCAAGCTGCGGCGGTGGCCGCAGCGATCGGCCCCGTCGATCGCGTGATCAGCAGCCCACTCGCCCGCGCCGGCCAGACCGCGGCGTACTTCGACCGGCCCGTCGATGTCGACGAGCGGTGGCTCGAGATCGACTACGGCACGCTGGAGAACACGCCTCTCGGCGACGTCGACCCCGAGTGGTGGCGGCGCTGGCGCGCCGATCCGACGATCGCCCCGCCCGGCGGCGAGTCGCTGGCCGACGTCGGCTCGCGCGTGCGGGCGGCGTGTGAGTCGCTGGTCGCCGAGGCGACCGCGCGCGACGTCGTCGTCGTAAGCCACGTCTCGCCGATCAAGGCCGCAGTCGTGTGGGCGCTCGGTGGAGACGACGCCATGGTGTGGCGCATGTATCTCGACGTCGCTGCCATTTCCCGCATCGCGATCCGTGATCACGGACCCGTG
>JACDEA010000145.1 GCA_013816725.1 Actinomycetota bacterium | reverse complement strand
GCCGATGGTCGCCGCCGTGCTGACCGTCGCCGCGGTTACCGCCGGCGCCCTCGACGTGGTGGCCGATCGCGACGCCCGCCACGTCCTCGGCGCGCTGGCCGACGAGCGCCTGCCGCGAGGCACCGGGCCGGCCGCGCTGCGACCCGACCAGATCCGCTACCACCTCGTCGCGGCGCGAGCTGCCGGGGGCCGTCAGACGCCGAGCGGGTTCGCCGCCGCGCTGGCCCGCCTCGACGACGCGCACGGGCTGTCGCCCCGTGATCCGGTGGTCGAGAACGAACGCAGCCTCGTGCTGCTCCAGCGCGCCGAGTTGTTCGGCGACGACGCGTCCATCGACGCCGCCCGCACCGCGCTGCGCCGCCTCGCCCGCGACGACCCGCACAACGCCGAAGTGAAGCGGCGCCTGAAAGCGGCCGACGCCCTCCAGAAATCCGCGGCAAATGGAACCTGACGCCGCCGTCGTGCGTGTACCCAGTGTGGACAGCCTCGTGACGACGCCCGACCTGCCTGCTGCGGCGACGGCCGCCCGCCGGGACGCGCTGACCGCGCCGCCCTTCACCGACTTCTACCGGGTGTCTCGCGACGAGGTGGCCCGGGCCCTGGCCCTCACCCTCGGCGACGCTCACCTCGCCGCCGAGGCGGCCGACGAGGCCATGGCCCGGGCCTACGCGCGCTGGGCCAAGGTGGGCGAGTACGACAACCCCGCGGGTTGGGTGTACCGCGTCGGCCTCAACTGGGCCACGTCGGTGGTCCGGCGCCGTTGGCGACGCGACACCGAGGTCCACCGCGACCTGTCCGACGTCGGCCCGATCGCCGAGCCCGCGGTGCGGGCCGCCCTGGCCGAACTCGACCTGCGCCACCGGTCCGTCGTGGTGTGTCGCTATTACCTCCAGATGTCGGTGGCCGAGATCGCCGCCGCGCTGAACACGGCGCCGGGGACGGTCAAGAGCCGCCTGCACCGCGCCATGCGCACTCTGCAATCCCGCCTCTCACACCTCGCCCCTGACGCTCCCAAGGAGACCCGATGAACAACCTCGACCTGCGCGCCGCGGCGCGCTCGCTTCCCGTCCCGCCCGGCAATGTCGACGCGGTCGTCGAGCGCGGCGCCACCCTCGCCCGCCGCCGTCAGCGCGGCATCGCCGGGGGGACCGCCGTCCTCCTGATCCTCAGCGCGGTGAGTTACGTCGCCCTCACCCGCGACAGCAACCGGCCGACGCGCGTGACCGTGGGCGACGACGGCGCTGCTGCGAGCTTGCAGCGGGGCGACGCCGGCATTCGCTGGGAGCGCACGCCCATCCGCTCCGGGCTCTCGTTCACGACGAGCCGCAGCGGCGACGCGCTTTACGCGGTGTCGACCGCGCCGGGGACCACCGGCCAGTCTCCCAACGACATGAGGCCGGTGGTGTGGCACTCCGACGACGGCGCCGAGTGGTCGAAGGTCACCGAGTTGGGCGACCTCTACCTCTCCGACCTGGCCGACCGCGGCGCCCGCGTGTACGGCGTGGGCACCGGTCCGGCCACCGCCGTGGTCGGCGGCAAGAAGCCGGTGTCCGATCTCGTGGTGGGCTGGTCCGACAGCGCCGGGCGCGACTGGAGCCGCGACGCGCTGCCCCTCGACCTGCGGGCGATGGCGACCAAGACCCGCCGCATCGACGTCGGCCATGTCGAAGTCGCCGCCACCGACCGCGCCGTTATCGCGGTGGCCTCGCTCATCGCCGACCTCGACGTCCCCGCTGTCCTCCCCGCCGGTCAGACCGCGCCCGACGGCTGGGTCATCACCAACGACGGCGTCGACGTGCTCGGCAACGGGCCGGAGTGCCCGCCGGGCACGTCGTCCACGCCGCCGGGCGAGAAGAGCGCGGGCGCAAAGCCACGGCCCAGCAACGGGGGCGACGTCGGTCCCGGCCCGCGTTACCCGTCGCAGTGCTACAAGCCCGACGGCACCTACCAGACCGTCCGCCCGCAGGACAGCCGTGGGGTCAAGGCCAGCTACACGTGGTCGCAGCTCTCGGTCAACGACGATCTGCGCCGGGCCGTCCTGGGCGAGCCGTTCGTGTTCGCCGCCGACGGCGGGACGACGAAGTTCCAGCGCGTCGACGTTCCCGCGCTGGCCGGCAAGAGCGGCGACGCTCTCCTGAACACCAGCGGCGACGGCGTGCTCCTCGTCAGCCGCGAGCGGGTCGACGGCTGGTCCAAGACCGAGCCCAAGGCCGCGCTCCTGAAGTCGGTCGACGGCCGCACGTGGTCGCCGGCCACGACGCCCCCCGGCTTCTCCTACGCGATGGGCTTGGGCCGCCTGGGCGGCCGCACCGCCATCGTCGGCAGCACCGGCAGCGGCGCCATGTTGTGGTTGGCCAATCCCGACGGCACGTGGTCGGCGTCCGCGCTGGGCGACGCGGTCGACCCCGTGGCGCGGAAGGGACGGCGCGTCGAGGTCGTCGCCGCCGACGTCGGCCCGCTGGGCGCCGTCGCGGTCGTCAGCATGGTCGACGACATGATCGCCAACCAGGGCGGCGTGACGGTCGTCCAGAACGGCTACACGCTGCACATCCTCAACGACCGGTTGGCGGCCACGGTGACCGACTCGAATGGCAAGGAGATCGCCCGCACCGACAGCATCACCGAGCAGACGGGCGACGACGCACCGATCCGGATGGTCAATGGCGACGGGTCGGTGGGCGTGTTCAACCCGGGCACCGGCCCGGCGGTGGTCACGTTCCCGGGCCGGGCGATGCAGGACGCGATGGGCAAGAACCGCACCGAGTCCGCATACTCGCCCGCCTTCCGCATCGTGGCCACCCGCGACGGCGCGGTGTGGTCCGACGAGGACGTGCAGGCACTGGCCAAGCAGCGGGTCGCCTCGATCAACAGCGTCCTGGTGAAGGGCGAGCGGGCGGTCGTGGCGGCCATGCTCCCGAATCCGCAGGGGAGCAAGGCCCCGACCAAGCAGGTCGCGCTGGTCGGCACTCCCAAGTAGCGCCGATTTGGGTTAGCGCACCGCCTGGTGACAGGGTGGGCGATCATGACGGAAGCGGCTATCTCCGTCGAGGGTCTGCGGAAGAAGTTCGGCTCCGTCGTCGCCCTCGACGGCATCGACTTCGACGTACCGGCGGGCTCGGTGTTCGGCCTGCTCGGCCCCAACGGCGCCGGCAAGACCACCGCCGTGCGCATCCTCACCACCATCCTCACGCCCGACGGCGGCCGGGCCAAGGTGCTCGGGCGCGACGTCGTCAAGGACCAGAGTTTCGTGCGGGCGTCGATCGGCCTGGCCGGCCAGTTCGCCGCGGTGGACGAGAACCTCACCGGCAGCGAGAACCTGCGCTTGATCGGCAAGCTCACCCACATGCCCCGTCACCTCATCAAGGCGCGGGTCGACGAATTGCTCGAGCGCTTCGACCTCACCGAGGCGGCGACCCGTCCGTCCAAGACCTATTCGGGCGGCATGAAGCGGCGCCTCGACGTCGCCGCCGCGCTCGTCCACCGTCCGCCCGTGCTGTTTCTCGACGAGCCGACCACCGGCCTCGATCCCGCTGGTCGAGCCGACGTGTGGGAGATGGTCGAGGAACTGGTCACCGACGGAACCACGGTTCTGCTCACCACGCAGTACCTCGAGGAGGCCGACCGCCTGGCCGAGCAGCTCGCGGTCGTCGACCACGGCAAGGTCATCGCCAGCGGCTCGCCGGCCAAGTTGAAAGCGACCATCGGCTCGACGGTGATCGACTTCGGCCTCTCTAGCCAGGCGGCGGCCAAACGGGCGGCAAAGGTGCTCATCGGCCTCACCACGTCCGAGCCGATCGTGGACGGCAAGACGGTCGAGATCAACGCCAAGGACGGCGCCAAGGTGCTGCCCGATTTGTTGCGCGCGCTCGACAAGGCGCGCATCAAGCCCACCACGATCAACCTGCGTGAACCGAGCCTCGACGACGTCTTCCTCGCTCTTACCGGTCACAAGGCAGAAGAGGAGGCCGCGTAGTGGCGACCGTCACCGTCGATGGCACCGACAGCACCGACAGCACTGCGCCGCCCACGTCGCTCGTCGGCCACGAGCGCAGCGCGCTGTCGTGGGCCTTGGCCGACGGCCTGGCCGTCACGTGGCGCAACCTCATCGCGATCACCCGGATCCCCGACGCGATGTTCTTTTCGAGCATCCAGCCGATCATGTTCATTCTGCTGTTCCGCTACGTCTTCGGCGGCGCCATCCAGACGCCCGGGATTCGCTACGTCGACTACCTGATGCCCGGCATCTTCGTGCAGACCATCGCGTTCGGCGCCATCGGCACCGCTGTCGGACTGGCCGACGACATGAGCAAAGGTCTCATCGAACGGTTCCGGTCGTTGCCGATGGCCCGCTCGGCCGTACTGGTCGGGCGCACGACGGCCGACCTTGTGCGCAACGTGTGGGTGATCATTCTCATGACCGGCGTCGGCTACCTCGTCGGGTTCCGGGTGCACAACGGCTTTTTCGGGTACCTGGCCGGCGTCGGCATTCTGTTGCTGTTCTCCTACGCGGTGGCGTGGGGGTTCGCCACGATCGGCCTCATGGCGTCGAGCGGCGAGACCGCGCAGCTGATGGTGTTCCCCGTGCTGATGCCGCTGACGTTCGCCAGCGGCGCGTTCGTGCCCGTCGCCACCATGCCCGGCTGGCTCCAGGCCTTCGCCCGCAACCAGCCGGTGACCGCGGTGGTCGACGCCACCCGGGCCTTGATGAACGGCGGCGTTCCTACCGGCGAGCCCGTCTTCCGGGCGCTGGCCTGGTCGATCGGGCTGCTCTGCGTGCTGGCGCCCATCGCCGTCGCCCGCTACCGCAAGGCGGTCTAGGACTGGTCTAGGGCTCCAGCCCGAGCATCTGGCGGAAGTCCGCCGTGGTGTTGGTGACCGGGAAGGGCTCGTCGGGCACCGGCACGTCGAGGGCGGCGCACAACGGCCCCCACCCGTCGCTGGGCTGCCACTCGACGAGGCGGTCGGGCGGCACCGTGGCCCGGACGTGGGCGTTGTGCGCGTCGTAGGCCGCCTTCGCCGCGTCCTCGTCGCGCCAGTTCGGCGAGAAGCGCTGCATCATGGCCACGGCCATCTCGTACCACTCCTCGTTGCCCGGCGACGCGCGGTCGCCCATCCCCACGAAGATCGTGCGGCTCGCGCTCTTCCACCACGCGTCGGCGCTGTCGCGCGTAGAGAGCAGGACGAGCGCATCGGGATGGGCGGCGTGGATGTCGCTCCACACAGCGGCGCCGGGCCAGTCGACGGTGGCGACGAAACCGTCGAACACCAGGTCCCAGTCGACCGCCTCGCCCTTCATCGCCGCGGTCCACGCGGCCACGTGCTCGGGGTGGGCGAACACCTCGACCATGTGGTAGCAGGGGCCGCCCAGCAACTGCTCGAGGGCGACCTTCAATGAGTGTGTCCCCGTCCGGCCCACGCCGGCTCCGACCACGCGAAGTGCCATGGCCCGAGAGTAGTCACGGGCGTCAGACGGCGATGATGCTGGTGAGCCGCGGCTTGATCTCGTTGATCGAGATGGCGAAGCCGATGTTCTGCGCGTCGCCGGCCGCCGCCGTGTTCATGCCGACCACCCGGCCGCCACTGTCGAGCAGCGGACCGCCCGAGTTCCCCGGGTTGATCGCCGCGTCGGTCTGGATCAGGTGGGCCATGCTCGTTCGCCCGCTGGTGATCGTGCGGTCGAGGGCCGACACGATCCCCGTCGTGACCGTCGGGCTCCCGGTGAGCGCCAGCGCGTTGCCCACGGCGACGACGGGGTCGCCCACCTGGAGGGCGCCGAGGTCGCCCAGCGTCACGGTGGGCAGCCCACTCACGTCGTCGATCTTGATGACGGCGACGTCCTGGTTGGCGTCGACGCCGACCACCTGGGCGGTGTGCGTGCCCTGATTCGGGATGTCGACCTCGATCCGCTGCGCGTCGGCCACGACATGGGCGTTAGTGAGGACGTGACCGCCGGGGCTGATGATCATGCCGGTGCCGGCGGCGGTCCCGCGTCCGAATCGTCCGGCGATGCTCGACGAGATCGACACCACCGCGGGCTCGACGCGGCGGAGCACCGCCCGCACGTCGATGCCGCCGCCCGCCGTCGATGCGACGGGCGACGGCATCGCGCGCTTTGCCGCCGGCTGGGACAGCGGCGAAGGCGACGTG
>JACDEA010000144.1 GCA_013816725.1 Actinomycetota bacterium | reverse complement strand
CACCGGAACCAGCCCCGTTCCCCGCTTGCCGGTCGACTCGGCGATGAGTTGCTCGACCCACAAGCCGAAGGCGGCGAACGCCAACGGCGGGACCACGGTGACCTTGTCGCGGCCTTCGCGTTGTGCGTCGGCCAAGGCCACGCCCAGCGCCACCGCGGGTTCGGGATCGGTCGCCAGTGCCCGCTCGCACAGCTCGGCGACGTCGTACCCGAGCAACGCGGCGGGTACCAGCCCAAAGTACGACAGGACCGAGTAGCGACCGCCGATGTCAGCTGGGTTGACGAACGTGCGGTTGAACGCTCGTTCCGCGGCCAGCGACGCCAGCGCGGTTCCCGGATCGGTGATCGCCGCGTAATGGGACCCGTCGGGCACCCGTTCCCACGCATAGGCCAGCAATGTGGTGACCTCGAGTGTCGTCCCCGATTTGGAGGACACGAGAAAGAAGGTGTCGGGCCCGACGGGCGCGGCGGCGATCGTGGCCGGGTCGGTTGTGTCGAGCACGACGAGGCGCTCGCTGCCCAGCGCGGCGCGCAGCACTTCAGGTCCGAGCGACGATCCGCCCATCCCGAGCAGGACGACGTGATGGGCGTCGATCGAGTCGGCCCATGACTGCAGCGCGCCGGCCTCAGCCCGCATCGTTGAGGCAACGTCGAGCCACCCGAGCCGGTCGGCGGCGACATTGCCGTCGGGCCACAGCGAGGTGTCGCGGCCGCGGAGCCGCTCCCACAGGTCCGTCACAAAGAGTTGGCCTTGTCCGACAACGACTGGAGCAGCTCGTCGTAGGACTTGACGAACGCGGCGACCCCTTCGTGTTCGAGCGTGTTGCTCACGTCGGCCATGTCGATGCCGAGTCGGTCGAGTGCTTCGAGGATGGCGGCGGCCTCCTCGACACCTGAGTCGATCGTGCGGTGCACGACGCCGTGGTCCACAAAGGCGTCGATGGTGGCGTCGGGCAGAGTGTTCACGGTGTCAGCCCCGATGAGGGTGTCGACGTAGAGGAGGTCGGGATAGGCCGGGTTCTTGGTGGACGTGGACGCCCACAAGGGACGTTGCACCGACGCGCCACGCGCCGCCAGGGCCGACCAGCGGTCGCCGGTGAACCGGTCCCGGAAGATCTGGTACGCAAGCTTGGCCTGGGCCACCGCGGCCTTGCCTCGCAGTGCCAGCGCCTCCTCGGTCCCGACCGCGTCCAGTCGGCGGTCGACTTCGGTGTCGACCCGGCTGACGAAGAACGACGCCACGCTGTGGACGCCGCTGAGATCGCCGTCGTGCGCTTCGAGCCCCGACAGGTACGCCTCGATGACCTCGGCGTAGCGGTCGAGACTGAAGATCAGCGTGATGTTGATGCTGCGGCCCTCGGCGATCATCGTGCGGATGGCGGGAACGCCCGGCTCGGTGGCGGGGATCTTGACCATGAGGTTGGGCAGGGCGATGCGCTCGTGGAGTCGGCGGGCGTCGGCGACGGTGCTTTCGGTGTTCGAAGCGATGGCGGGGGAGACCTCCAGCGACACGAACCCGTCGGTCCCCTCGGACTCGTCGTGCACGGGGCGCAGGACGGCGAGCGCGTGCTCGATGTCGTCGATCACCAGTTCCCAGTACGCCTCCTCCACGGTGCCCTGGCCGAGGAGCGCGCCGAACTGCTCGTCGTAGGCGTCGCTGCCGCTGATGGCCTTCTGGAAGATCGTCGGGTTCGAGGTGACGCCGCGGATGCCGTCGGACACCCGCCTGGCCAACTCGCCCGACGTGATGGTGGGGCGGCTCAGGTTGTCGAGCCACGGGCTCTGGCCCTCGCGGGCATACAGGTCATGCAGTTTCGTCATCGCCGTCCCTCTCGATCTCCTCGCCGGTGTCGTCGGTGTCCTCGTCGCCGTCGTCGGTGTCGTCGCCGGTGTCCAAACCCAGGAGTTGTCGAGCGCGCTCGGCCACGTTGGTGGCGGTGTAACCGAGCCGTTCGAGGACCGTGGTGCCGGCGCCCGACGCGCCGAAGTGGTCGAACGTCACGCTGTCGTCGGACCACCGATCCCAGCCGAACGACGCCGCCGCCTCGACGGCCAGCGTCGGAATGGCGACGGGGAGCACCAAGGCGCGGTACGCGTCGTCAGCGGCGTCGAGCAACTCCCATGAGGGCATAGACACGACGCGGGCGAACACGCCCTCGGCGGCCAGCAGGTCGGCGGCCTCGATGCACACACTGACCTCGCTGCCCGTGCCGAGCAGGATGATGTCGGGATCCTCGGCGCCCCACGCCAGGATGTACGCGCCCTTGGCCACGGCGGCGGCCTTGTCGACGGTGCCTTCGAGAACCGGCACCTTTTGGCGACTCAACAGCAGCGCCGTCGGACCGTCGGACTCGAGGGCGACCCGCACGGCGTGAGCGGTTTCGTTGGCGTCGGCCGGTCGGATCACGCGCAGTCCGGGGATGGCGCGGATTGCCGCCAGCTGCTCGACGGGCTGGTGGGTCGGGCCGTCTTCACCCAAGCCGACCGAATCATGGCTCCAGCAGAAAACCACCTTGCTCTGCGAGATGGCGGCCAGGCGCACCGCCGGTCGCATGTAGTCGCTGAAGACGAAGAAGGTCCCGCCGAAGGGGATCACGCCCCCGTGCATGGCCATTCCGTTCATCGCCGCGCCCATGGCGTGCTCGCGGACGCCGTAGTGGATCAAACGGCCGGCCGGGTTCTCGGCGCTGAGGACCGGCAGCCCCTTCACGAAGTTGCCGGTGTTGTCGGTGAGGTCGGCGCCGCCGGTGTTGAGGCCGGGAACGACGTCGACAATGGCCGAGAGCACCTGGCTCAGCGCAGCCCGCGTCGCCAGTTCCTCGCCCGACGCGAACGTGGGCAGCTTCTCGTGCCAGCCGGTCAGGCCGCGGCCCTCGAGGCAGGCCTGATACTCGCTCTTGTCGCCCGGCCAGGCCTTGACCCGGGCCTTCCACTCGGCGTTGAAAGCTTGGCCGCGCGGGATGCACTCCCTGTAGAAGTTCAGAGCCTCGTCGGGGACCCAGAACGTTTCATCAGTCGGGATCCCGAGGATCTCCTTGGTCGCCCGCACCTCGTCGTCGCCCAGCGCGGTGCCGTGCGCTTCGGAGGTGTCGGTCTTGTTCGGTGCCGGCCAGCCAATGTGGCTGCGCAACACGATCAAGCTGGGCTTGTCCTCGACCGAGATGGCCCGGCGCACCGCGACTTCGAGCGCGTCGGGATCATTCGCGATTTCGCCCACCCGGTCGACGTCCCAGCCGTACGCTTCGAAGCGCTGCGCGGTGTCGTCGGTGAAGGCCAGCTCGGTGGGGCCGTCGATGGTGATGTGGTTGTCGTCGTAGATGTAGACGAGGCGCCCGAGCTGCAGGTGACCGGCCAGCGAGGCGGCCTCGTGGCTCACGCCTTCCATCAGATCGCCGTCACTGCAGATCACGAACGTGTGGTGGTCGGCCACGTCCGGGCTGAACCGGTTGCGGAGCCAACTCTCGGCCATGCCCATGCCCACGCCGTTGGCCACACCCTGCCCGAGCGGGCCGGTGGTGACCTCGACGCCTTTGGTGTGGTGCACCTCGGGGTGACCGGGCGTCTTGCTGCCGAACTGGCGGAAGGCCTTGATGTCGTCGAGGGTGAGCCCGTACCCGGTGAGGTAGAGCATCGAGTAAAGCAGGATCGAAGCGTGGCCACAGGAGAGGATGAACCGGTCGCGGTCGGGCCAGTCCGGGTCCGACGGGTCGTGTCGCATCACCCGGGTGAACAGCACGTGGGCGAGGGGCGCCAGGGCCATCGCGGTGCCGGGGTGGCCGTTGCCGGCCCTCTGGGGGGCGTCCATCGCGAGGCCGCGGATGACGTTGATCCCGAGTTCCTCGATGTCGGTCGTCATGTGGTCAGACCCTACCCATGGCCATCATTGATCAACGCGACGGACGCGGTGTATCCGTGCACGAAGTTCCGTCGTCCGATCGGACCGAACTCACCGGCGGCGAAGAAGCCGGCCGACGCCGGGTCCCCCAGCACCTCGGCGACGACCTTGGCGTCGTGGTCGGCTTCGGTGAAGAAGCTGATGCCGCGGCCGTTGCAGGTGAATACGAGCGTGCCCTCGGCCCGGCGCCCGGCGAGGAGAGCGCGGAGGTCCTCGTCGGCGGTCGCCGCGTCGCGGACGAGGTACTGAACCGTCGCGCCGACGGGGACGACATCGCCCACGGTGACCGCTCCGGTGTCGCGGTCGATCTGCATCACGTTCTTGGCCAGGAAATCGCCGCGGCCGTAGTCGAGCTTGTGCTCGTCGACCACGATCCCGAGGAGAATGCCGTTCGAAAGAAGGGCGGCCTCTTCGGGCGGGAGGGCCTCGGCGATCTCGGTGAGGCGGGCCAGCGCGGGCACGCCGCCCAGGTCGTAGACGACGTTGTGTTCACTTCTGGTGACCGCGTAGGGGCGGCCGATGGGCCGGCATCCCTGAGAGACGGCCGCCTCGATCGGCACCGTGCCGTGGCCGAATAACGCGCCGACGGCACCGTTGGTCGTGACGACGCCGTCGAGCACGAGGCGGTTCCCGCCGGGACCAGCGGCGGCCGACGCGTTTCCGCCGATAACCGGTACGCCGGGATGAGCGTTCGCAAGATGATCGAAGAAGGGCTCGGCCGGAAATGAATAGGGGTCGGCGAGCAGCAGAACCCCCGCCGGCTCGAATTCCGGCTCCTCGGGCCAGCCGGTCAGGGCCATCCCGCGATCGGTTCGCACCACGTCCATTCGCAGCGGCGCGACCGGCGCGTCCAACACGGCGGCCCACAGCACCACGCCCGGTCCGTCCTCGACCTCGCGGCCGTTGCCTACCACCGATACCGCGGCGCAGCCGACGAGAACGCCGGGCGCCACGACCGATCGCACCGCAGAAGCAGCGTCCTCGAGGGCTCCGGCATGATGGGGCGTGACGAACAGAGTTGCCAGATCGGGAGCCGGACAGAGTGCGTCGAGTATCTGTCCCGCCGTCTCACCGATAGCGGTCGCGGTCACGGGATGCTCAGAAATGGCGGACGCGAATGGCACTGTTCGCGACGCTAACCCCGTAACGTTGGCTCAATGGCCGAGCCCCTCCCGCCGACGCCGACGCGCGAGTCGATCCTCGCCGAGGCGCTGCGGCTGTTCGCCGAGCACGGCTACGAAGGAACGTCACTCAACGACATCGCAGCCGCCGTCGGGATCCGGCGCCCGAGCTTGCTGCACCACTTTCCGTCCAAGGAAGCCCTCTACCGCGAGGTGTTCGAGCGGGCCATCACCGACTGGTTCGAGCGCGTCGGCCAGGCCATCGAAGCGCCGAAGGACGGATGGGAACAGGTCGACCGCGTCCTCAGCGCCGCATTCCAGTTCTTCCGCGAGAACAACGACTTCATCCGCCTGTTCCGTCGCGAGGCGCTCTCGGGTGGCACCCGGCTCGGCGTCGAGATCGCCGCCGCGTTGCAGCCGATGGTGAAGCGGGCGAGTGGGTTCTTCGAAAAGGAGATGGACGCCGGCCACTTCCGCCGCCACGATCCTGAGCAGCTGCTGATCACCGGTTACGGGGCCATCCTCACGTACTTCAGCGACCTTCCATTCCTCGAGGCGCTCGTCGGCGGCGACCCGTTGGCCGAGCATGCGCTCGAACAACGGTTGGCCCACGTTCGCAGCTTCTTCCGCGCCGCCCTCGAACCCTGAGCCCACCCGATGCCGCCCTCTGACCGCCGGGTGCAGGTCCCGCCCAACTGCGACCTCACGCTGGGGATGGTCTGCGTCGACAAGAGGGAGCCGGGCCGCACCGTGTGGCGCATGGTCGGTGACGAGCGCATGAGCAACCCAGTCGGGCTGGTGCAGGGCGGGTTCCTCGCCGCCATGTGCGATTCGGCCATGGGCGCGTCATCGGTCACCTACGCGCGCGATCGCAAGGTGTTCTCGGCCAACGCCGAGATCAAGGTCAGCTTTCTCAAGGCGGTACCGGTGGGCACCGCCCTGACTTGCACCGCCACGGTGATCGCCGGCGGCCAGCGCCTGGCGTTCGTCGAGGCCGAAGTGGTCGACGGCGCCGGGCGGCTCGTCGTCAAGGCGTCGTCCACCTACGTGTACACCCAGCGCGACTAGTGATCCGTCGCTGGGCGGCGTCGCTGGTGCTCGGCGCCGTAGCGCTCATCGCCGCGATCGCCGCCGCCATCCCGCCGGCCACCCCCTCGG
>JACDEA010000143.1 GCA_013816725.1 Actinomycetota bacterium | reverse complement strand
GGCCAGCGCGGCATAGCCGCCGTAGGACGCACCGTAGATCGCGACCTTCTCGCGATCGGCGTACCCGTGCTCGACGACCCAGTCGACGGCGTCGAGCAGGTCGTCGTGCATCTTGCCGCCCCACTCTCGATCGCCGGCGTTGAGGAACTGCTTCCCGAAGCCGGTCGAGCCGCGGTAGTTCACCTGCACCGCCAGGTACCCACGGTTCGCGAACCACTGCGATTCGGGGTTGAACCCCCAGCTGTCACGCGCCCACGGGCCGCCGTGGACGTTGAGAACAGTCGGCAGCGCTGTCCGGTCCACGCCGGGCGGGAAGGTCAGATAGCCGTGGATGACGAGCCCATCGCGCGCCGTGTAGCTGAAGGGTTCGACCTTGGCCAGGACGTACTGCTCGAGCGACGGGCGGTGGGTGAACAGGAGACGCCCGCTCTTGGTCTCGCGGTCCCAAGCGAAGAACGCCACCGGCCCGTCGTCGGCGGTGAAGGCAACCAGCCAGGTGCGGTCGTCGCGATCGCGGCTAGCAAGAACGAAGTCGCCGGAGTGAAGCTGGCGGAGCCCGGCCACGTCGTCGGCCACGGCCACGTCGATCACCTCGTGCTCCAGACGGTCTCGCTCGAAGGTCACCATCTGGAGGGCCCGCGTATCGGGGTGCAGAACGACACTGGCTACGTCGTACTGAGGATCCTCGGCCAGCACTTCCTCGACGCCGGTGGCCAGGTCGACGCGAAGAAGCCGGCCGGTGTTGGCGTCCTGTGACGACACGATGTACGCCGAGCCGCCGTCGGCCGTGAAGCCCATCACCGGCTGCGTCGTCGGCGCGTCATCGGCGCCGAATTCGATCAGCGGCTTCCACGCCTCCTCGCCCACGGCGCGGTGCATCAGCGTGAAGCTGCCACCGGCGGCCGGCGCCAGCGCGGTGCGTACGTTCAAATCGTCGTCGGCCATCCACTGGATGAAGCCTGGGTTCTCGACGACCTTCTCCAGCGCGCCGGTGGTGAAATCGAGGCGGTACACGTCGTGCAGTTGCTCGTTGTCCTTGTTGAGGGCGATGAGCCCTGCATTGGGGTGGCGCTTGCTCAGCCGGACGATCTGCGCTTGGACGTTGTCGAACGGCGTGAGGTCGCCGACGGTCCCGGTGTCGAGATCGACCGAGTACAGCCGCCAGTTCTCGTCGCCGCCCTTGTCCTGCAGGTACAGCAGGTGGCGGTCGTCATGCGCCCAGGCGTAGGTGAGGATCCCGCGATCACGGTCGTCGGTGACCGGCGTGAACTCGTCGCCGTCCACCGCGCCCACGAACACGTTCAGCACGCCATCCACCGGCGCGAGATAACTCAGCCGCTTCCCGTCGGGCGAGATGCGGCCCTGGGCCTTTTCGGGGTTGCCGAACAGAACGTCGCGCGGCACGAGGTCCGCAGTCGTTGTGGTCACGACGCGACGCTAGCTTTACGCTCTCAGCACTTTGTCCACGGCATAGGAGGCTGCATTGCCCGTTAGCGCGTACGTCCTTATCCAGACCGAGGTTGGCAAGGCGGCGCAGGTAGCTGACGAGGTCGCCCGGATCGAAGGTGTGGTGTCGGCCGAGGACGTCACCGGTCCCTACGACGTGATCGTGCGGGCCGAGGCCGGTGACGTGAACGACCTGGGCAAGATGGTCGTGAGCAAGGTGCAGCTGATCGACGGGATCACCCGCACGCTGACGTGCCCGGTCGTAAAGCTCTAGCGGGCCAGCGCCCTACCCCAGCACCAAGAGGGCCCGGATGCCGAGGCCCATCACAAAGAGCCCACCGAAGCCGTACAGCAGGTACAGCCGGTGCCGAAGCTGCTGGCGGTAGCTGTACAGGATCGTCACCGCTATGACGGCGACGAAGCCGTAGAACATGTGGAACTGCTTGACCTTGATGTGTTCGCCAGCCACGAGCTGAACGCCCAGGATCACCTGCACGAGCACCGCGACCTCGACCACGACGGTGAACCACCACAGGGCACGCGTGCGCAGAGCGTGACGCCAGTGCGCGGCCAGGGCCCACACGCCGGCCAGGCCGTTGCCGATTATCACCACCCACGCCCAACCGGCGTGGACGTCGCGAAGGTTCAGCGGTGGACTAGCCGGCGGTGGCGGCGGTCGACGCCGCGGCGGCGAACGCCTCGGCTTCGGCCTGCGCCTCGGCGGC
Organism: Actinomycetota bacterium; assembly: GCA_013816725.1. Lineage (GTDB taxonomy): Bacteria > Actinomycetota > Acidimicrobiia > Acidimicrobiales > JACDEA01 > JACDEA01. The sequence continues at coordinate 4,031 of JACDEA010000143.1, read as the reverse complement.
GACGTCGACCAGGTCGGTGATCTCGGCCTCGGAGAACCCCGCCAGCTGGCGGAACTTGCGGGCTAGGTGGATCGGATTCTCCTCGTTCTCACCGCGGAGACCGCCGAAACTGAACAGCTTGTCGACGGTGCGCTGGAAGTCGAGCGCCTGCTTCTGGCGCTCCTTGTCGTTGGCGGTGAGGCGGCGCAGCCAGTCGGATCCCATCTTCACGTGTGTGACCTCATCGGCCAGCATCCAGTCCTCGCAGAAGTAGAGGACGGGGTCGGCTGTCATCGACCCGAAATCACGCATGGTGTTGAACACGTCGATGGCCAGGCCCTCGAGGGCCCGGTTCACACCGGTGAGCCGCAGGACGGGATCGGCGTTGCACGCCGCTTCGAACAGCATGGTCTGCTCGGCGAACTCACCGATCTCCGAGCCCATGTGCTCGTTGAGCTTGATCGAGATCTCGCAGTGCCGCGCTTCGTCCCAGCACTGGCGCGCCATGTCGAGCTTCAGCTCGAAGGGGATCTGGTCGCTGCCCTTGCCGGTCTCGAAGTCATAACAGGTGCGCCCGGCGCCTTCGAGGGCCTGGATCTCACCCACGAAGATGCCGTGCATGAGGCTGCGGGCGGCGTCGGGCGAGTCGACATCCTTGGGGCTGAACGCGGCGCCCTGGCGGCGCTGCGCGTTGGCGTTACGGGGATCGAAGACGACGTCCTCGATGCGAATGCGCTCGAAACGCTTGTCACGAGCCAGATCGTCGACGGAAAGCATCCGTTTCATTGGTTCAAATCCTCCGTGGGAGCCTCGGTGCGGCGCCTGTGGTCAGTGTACTTACCTACCCCCTAGACAGGGTCGTTCACCACGTCGCCGCTGAGAACGGTGGTGGGGGTCCACGCCAGCTCCCCCCGCTCCATCAGCTCCCGGACCGCGGGGACCGGGTCGGGGTCGGCGAACAGGCGGCGGTCGCCGTAGTCGGCGGGCCGGCCGGTGGCGTCGATGCACCACCACGATGCTTCGAGGGCGATGCCGTGCGGGTCGGTGAAGTAGATCGAGTGGACGATCTCGTGGTCGACGACCTCGGTGACCTCGCACCCGTAGGCGGCCAGGCGATCACGCAGCGCGTGGAGGGCCTCCTCGTCGGGGAGGTTGAAACTGAGGTGGTCGAACTGTGCCGATCGGTCGCGATCGGGAATCCCCGCCGGTTTGGCGAACGCGTGGGCGCCCTTGACCTCGAAGAAGGCCACCGTGTTCTCCGGTCCGATCTCGAAGAAGTAGTGCCGCATCGGTCCCGCCATCACCATCGACACCAGCCGCATGCCGAGAACGCCGTGGTAGAAGCGCACCGTCGCGTCCATGTCGGGCGTTACCAGAGCGAGATGGTTCACGCCCCGCCAGCGGGGCCCTTCGCGTAAGTCAGTCACACCCCCAAGGCTACGCCCGCGCGGTCGCCCAGTTATGTTGGCGGGCGCGATGGGTTCGACCATGCGGGTGGTGCAGCTGGACTTCGCCGACGCCGCATTCCCGGCGTCGCTCGTCGACGCGCCGGTGCCCGATCTGCCCGGCCCCGACTGGGTTCGCGTCGACGTGGCGGCCGGCGGCATTTGCGGGAGCGACCTCCATCTGTTCAATCAGGCAACGGGTCCGGCGCAGTCGCTGTCGGGATTCGTCGTGCTGCCCATGGACCTGGGCCACGAGATCGCCGGCCACGTCGTCGAGGCGGGCCCGACGTCGGGCATCGCCGAAGGGACGGCCGTCGCCGTCGACCCCGTTATCGCCTGCGAGGCCCGCGGCATCAAGCCGATGTGCCGCCATTGCGCCAACGGGCGCGTATCTGCGTGTCACAACTTCGGGTCGCGCGTACTCACGCGGGGCATGGGCCTCGGGTTCACGGCCGGGCTTGGGTCGGGGTGGGCCGACGCCGTCGTCGCTCACCGCTCGATGATCCACCCGTTGCCCGTCGACCTCCCTGTGCAGAACGCGGCTTTGCACGAGCCGCTCTCCATCGCGATCCACGGGTTGATGCGTACTCCGCCCGACAACGGCGACCCCGTCCTGATCGTCGGCGCCGGGATCATCGGCCTCTGCGCGGCAGCCGCGGTCGGCGCGCTCTTCCCCGCGTCGCCGATCACCATTCTGGCCAAGCACGATCATCAAGCCCGCGCCGCCAGGGCGCTGGGCGCAGCCAACGTCGTGATGCTGGCCGACGCCGGCGCCCACTTCGACGCGCTGGCGGACATCGTCGACACGCCGGTGCGCGGCAAGGGCGCCGGTCGCATGCTGGCGCGGGGTTTCCCGTATGTGGTCGAGGCGGTGGGGACCGAATCGGCGGTCACCGACACGCTGCGGCTGGCCGACGGGCGGGGAACCGTCCTGCTCCTCGGCGCCGCCGGGATCAGCAACGTCGACCTCTCCCCCCTGTGGTTCAAGGAGCTGTCGGTGGTCGGGAGCTTCTGTCATGCGTCGGACAACGGCACGCACTCCATCGACTCCGCGCTCGAGTTGCTTGCGTCGAACACGCTGCCGCCCGACCTCGTCATCACCCACACGTTCCCGCTCGATGCCTACCGCGACGCGGTGAACGTGGCCCTCGATCGCGGGGCAAGCGCGGCCATCAAAGTCCTCCTGACGCCGTAGCGGCCCTGCCGAACTCGACAGTTAGAACGCGGCCTCGAGGATCGCCCGGGCGTCGTCCTCGGTAACGGGGCGGGGATTGGCGCTGATGTTGCGGTTGCCGCTCACTTGGCGGACGACGGCGTCGATGTCGTCCTCGTTCACGCCGCACTCGGACAGCCGGCCGGCAAGGCCGAGCTGGGCGCGCAACCGGTCGACGGCGCCGGCGGCGTCGAACTCCTCGCCCAGCGCGACGCCGATCCGACCGACCGCGTCGGGCACCGCCTCGGTGTTGAACCGCAGCGCGTGGGCCAGGATGATCGCGTTGGCCAGGCCGTGCGGGATACCGGTGCGGCCGCCCAACAACTGCGACAGTCCGTGGTGAACGCCCATCGTGGCGTTCTGGAGGCAACGGCCGCCGAGCACCGCGCCTTCGAGCATGGCCGTACGCGCCGCAAGCGAGCTCGGATCGTCGAGCACGAGAGGCAGCGCACCGGAAACGCGCCGGATGCAGGCCAGCGCCACCGCCTCGGCTTCGGGCGTGCGGGCCGGCGAGTACGCGCACTCGACGCCGTGGGCCAACGCGTTCATGCCCGTCTGGGCGGAGACGTCGGCTGGCGTGTCGAGGGTCAGCTCCGGGTCGTAGACGGCGGCGATCGGTGCGATGGTCGGTCCGCCGGCGCCGGTCTTGCGCTTGCTCGCCTCGTCGGTCATGCCGAAGAACGGCGTCAGCTCGGCGCCCGAGTAGGTGGTGGTGATCGATACGTGGGGCAGCATCGGCCGGTCGGCGTACGTCATCCCCGGCGCGCCGGCCTCCTGCTCGGTGAAGAAGCACACCGCCTTGCCCAGGTCGGCGCACGAGCCGCCGCCGAAGGACACCACGACGTCGACACCGTCGGCCCGCGCCTGCGCGACGGCGGCCTGCACGGCGGTGGTGGGAACGTGCGACCTCACGGCGGCGAACGTCGACACCAGAGCCCGGCCGAGCCGCCCGGTGACGATGCGCCCGCCGTCCGAGGCCAGGCGACCCTCCGTCGTTACGAGAAGGACGCGCCGCCCGCCCACCTCCTTGACGACGTCGGCGATGCGCTGCACCGCGCCGACGCCGAAGTGGATGCGTTGGGCGTAGCCGGTGTGGCTCCAGCCGGTCATAGGGGTCGCTCCCGTAGCTCGCGCTTCTGCACCTTCCCGGTGCCTCCCTTGGGCAGTTCGGCGACCACCTCGACGCAGTGCGGCGCCTTGAAGTGAGCGAGGTGGTCGCGCACCCAGTCGATCAGGTTGCGTTCGGTCGGCGTGGTCGCGTTGGGTCGCAGCACCACGAACGCCCGCGGCACCTCGCCCCACTTCTCGTGGGCCATCCCGACGACGGCCGACTCCAGCACCGCGGGATGGTCGTTGAGGGAGTTCTCGACCTGCACGCTGGAGATGTTCTCACC
>JACDEA010000142.1:716-6217 GCA_013816725.1 Actinomycetota bacterium | reverse complement strand
TCCTCGAGCCGGCCGAGAACAAGGGCAAGACGTTCGACCTCACCGACGAGGTCACGGTGGGCCGGGCGTCGGGCTGCCAGGTCGCCCTCTCCGACCCCACCGTCTCGCAGCTCCACGCCCGCATCTTCCGCCGCGACGGCCGGCTGTTCGTCGAGGACCTCGGCTCGTCCAACGGCACGTACGTCAACCGCAAGAAGGTGTCGTCTCCGGTGGCCATCCGCCGGGGCGACCGGCTCTCAGTCGGCAGCACCGTCCTGGAACTCACTCGATGAAACTGCGATTCGCGGCGATCACCGACGTGGGCGGGGTCCGTCCGAACAACGAGGACCAGGTGCTGGCCGACGAGCCGCTGTTCGCGGTGGCCGACGGCATGGGCGGCCACGCGGCCGGTGAGGTGGCGTCGCAGGTCGCCATCGAGACGCTCAAGTCGCACTTCCACGACGACCCGACCGCGGCCGGTCTGGCCAGTGCCGTGCACGCGGCCAACAACGCGGTGTGGGCCCGGGCCCAGGAGAAGGACGACACCCGCGGGATGGGCACCACGATGACGGCCGCCGCGTTGGTCGAACAGGACGGCGAGCAGGTGCTGGAAGTGGCCAACGTGGGCGACTCGCGCGCCTACCTCCTGCGCGACAGCGAGCTCGAGCAGCTCAGCGACGACCACAGCCTGGTCGAAGATCTCGTGCGGGCCGGGAGGCTCAGCCCCGAGGAGGCCCTCAACCACCCGCAGCGTCATATCGTCACCCGTGTCCTCGGCATGGAAGACCGCGACGGCACCGCGCTCGACGTCGAGGTCGACACGTTCACCGTCGTGCCCTACCGGGGCGACCGCCTCCTCCTCGCCACCGACGGCCTGACCGACATGGTCACCGACGACCAGATCGCCTCGGTCCTGCGCCGGCTGGCCGACCCCGACGACGCGGCCAAAGAGCTGGTTCGCCTGGCCAAGGCCGGCGGTGGCAACGACAACATCTCCCTCGTCATCGTCGATGTGGTCGACGACGACGGCAAGGCCGGCACCGCCAGCGCGGCGTTGGCCGACGAGCCCGCCCCGCCGTCGCGCGATCCTGAGCCTTCCGCGCGGATTAATCCGTCCCCGACACGGACAGATCCGCGCGGAAGTGATGGGAAGCGGGCGCGGCCGGCACGGACCGCGCCGCGCCTCACGGTGCGGACCGTGGGATTCGTGGTCGCGGTGCTGGCGTTACTCGTTGTCGCCGTGGGCGCCATCACCTGGTACGCCAAGGGCTCGTACTACGTCGGCACCCGGACCGGCAACGTCGCGGTATACCGAGGCCGACCGGGCGGGTTCCTGTGGGTCAAGCCCACCCTCGTCGACCGCACATCGCTCAGGGCCAAGGACGTGCCCGCGTCGCGACAGGCGCAGCTGGGCGACGGCCAACCCGAGCCGACGCGCCGCGCCGCCCGCCACTACATCGACAACCTCCGCGCCGAGGCCGAGAAGCTGGCCCCGCCGACATCGACCACGGTGACCAACGTCGCCGGGACACCCCCCACCACCGTCGCTCCGTGATCGGCGTTCGCGGCGCAGCGCGCCGGACAGAGCTGGGGCTCGTGGTCCTGGCCATCATCATCACGGCCAGCGCGTACATCCTGGCCAGCCTGGGCAGGACGGCGTCGCTCCCGGCCAACCTCGTGCCCTTCCTGCTGGTGATCATCGGGTTGATCGCATTGGCCCACATCGCGGTCCGCCGCCTGGCCCCCGGCGCCGACTCGGTCCTCCTCCCCATCGCCGGCCTCCTCAACGGCGTCGGCTACGTGTTCATCGCCCGCCTCGACCGTGACCTGGCCGGCCTCCAGGCCGTGTGGACCGCGGTGGGCGTCGCCGCATTCCTCGCCACCCTCGCCGTCGTGCGCCGGCCGCGCGACCTCGAGCGCTATCGCTACACGTTCGCGCTCGTGGGCGTCGGCCTCCTGCTCGTTCCGCTGCTGCCCGGCATCGGCCGCACCGTCAACGGCGCCCGTCTGTGGATCCGCCTCGGACCGCTCACGTTCCAACCGGGCGAGATCGCCAAGATCATCCTGGCCATCTTCTTCGCGTCCTACCTGGTCGAGAAGCGCGCCCTGCTGTCGCGCCGCTCGCTGCCGGAAGGGGCCCGCTCCTTCCTGGCCCGGCTGCGCTACTTCGGGCCGATCCTTCTGGCATGGGGCGCGTCGCTCGTCGTGCTGGTGGCCGAGCGCGACCTCGGCTCGTCGCTGCTGTTCTTCGGGCTGTTCGTGACCATGCTCTGGGTGGCGACGGGGTGGGCGGTCTACGTCGCGCTCGGTGCCGGCATGTTCACGCTGGGCGCGGCGATGAGCTGGTCGGCCTTCTCCCACGTGAAGCAGCGAATCGACGTGTGGATCGACCCGTGGTCGCGCGCCTCGACGCAGGGATTTCAAGTGCTCCAGGCCATCTTCGGCATGGGGACGGGCGGCATGGCCGGGACCGGGCTCGGCCTGGGCGACCCCACCCGCATACCGGCGGCGGCCACCGACTTGATCTTCGCCGCCATCGGCGAAGAGCTGGGCCTGCTCGGCACGACCGCGATCGTGGCCGCCTTCGTCACGACGGTCGCCGTGGGCCTGCGCATCGCCATGCGCGCCCGCAACGACTTCGAGAAGCTCCTCGCCGTCGGGCTGACGACGATCCTCGGCTTGCAGGCGTTCATCATCATCGGTGGGGTCACCCGCCTGCTCCCGCTCACCGGCATCACCCTGCCGTTCGTGTCCTACGGCGGCTCCTCGCTGGTGGCCAACTACATCCTGCTGGCGTTGTTGCTGCGCATCAGCGACAGCTCCACTCGGGCGGCGGCGTAAGTGGACCGCCAGATCAAGACGCTGGCCGTCGGCATGATGGTTCTGTTCACCTCGGTGTTCCTCAAGCTCAACCAGGTACAGGTCGTGCAGGCCAACGACCTGGCCAACGACCCCCGCAACAGCCGGGTCGCCACCCGCGACTTCGCCCGGCCACGCGGCGCCATCCAGACGGCCGACGGCCTCGTGCTCGCGCAGTCGACACCCACCGACGACCAGCTCAAGCGCCTCCGCCAGTACCCCGGCGGCCAGCTCTACGCCGGGATAACGGGGTACTTCTCGTTCACCTACGGCGCCAGCGGCGTGGAGCGGGCCTACACCGACTTTCTCAGCGGCCGGAAGGCGTCCACCAGTCTCAAGGGCCTGGGCGACGTGTTCAATGACAAGGAACAGACCGGCAACGTCACCCTCACGATCAAGAACGCGGTACAGCAGGTAGCCGCGCAACAACTCGGCAACCGCCGCGGCGCGGTCGTCGCGCTGGATCCCACCACCGGCGGCATCCTCGCGATGGTCAACTTCCCGTCCTTCGATCCAAACCCGTTGGCTGCCCACGACCAGAAGGCGGTGCAGGCCGCGTACAAGCAGTTGGCGGCCGACCCGGCCAAGCCGTTGTTGGCCCGGGCCTACGGCGAGATCTACGCGCCGGGCTCGACGTTCAAGGTCGTGACGACGTCGGCCGCTCTCGAACGCAAGCCCGAACTGGCCACCAAGACCTACCCGGTGCTGAAGCAACTCGACCTGCCCCACACCACGTCGGACCTTCCCAACTTCGGCGGCAGCAGCTGCGGCGGCCAGCTGCCTCAACTGCTCAAGGTCTCGTGCAATACCGGCTTCGCCCAGATCGGCCTCGACCTCGGGATCGACGCCCTGAAGAGCGAGGCTCAGGACTTCGGTTTCGCCAGCGCTCCCCCGCTCGACATCCCCGGCGCCGCCCGGTCCCGCTTCCCCGACACCACCGACTGGTTGCGTGACGACCCCCGCCTCGCCCAGTCGGCCATCGGCCAGAACGACGTCGTCGCCTCGCCGCTGCAGATGGCGCTGATCGCTTCGGCCATCGCCAACAAGGGCGTCGCCATGAAGCCCCACGTGATGGGCGAGATCCGCGACAACGAAGGCGACGTCGTCCGCCGCTACCTGCCGTCGTCGTGGCGCAAGCCGGTCACCCCCGAGGTGGCCGCCGCCGTCACGCAGATGATGATCGGCGTGGTCAACGGCGGAACGGCGACGGGCATCGCGGTTCCCGGAGTCCAGGTCGCGGCCAAGACCGGGACCGCGCAGACCACCGGCAAGAACGCGCACGCGTGGATCATCGGTTTCGCGCCGGCCGACGCGCCCAAGATCGCCGTGGCTGTCATCGTGGAAAGTCAGCCCGGCGTGAGCGAGGCCACCGGCGGCCGCGTGGCCGCCCCGATCGCTCGGGCCGTCATCCAAGCTGCACTCGGCGCGCCGTAACCTGAGGTCGGAGATGGCTCAGCAGTCCGCCAAAGTCTTCAGTGGGCGATACGAGATCGTCCGTCGCATCGCGCGCGGCGGTATGGCCGAGGTTTTCCTGGCCCGCGACCTCCTGCTCGACCGGCCCGTCGCGCTGAAGATCCTCTTTCCCGAACTGTCGACCGACCGCAACTTCGTCGAGCGATTCCGGCGTGAAGCGCAAGCGGCGGCCAACCTCAGCCACCCCAACATCGTGTCGATCTACGACTGGGGCGAGGAGGACGGGACCTACTTCATCGTGATGGAGTACGTCGACGGCAAGCCGTTGTCGCAGCTGATCCGCACCAGCGGCAAGATTCCCGCGGCGCGGGCGGCCGATATCGGCGCCGCCGTCGCCTCGGCCCTGGCCTTCGCCCATCGCAACGGCGTGATCCACCGCGACGTGAAGCCCGGCAACGTGCTGCTCGACGCGGCCGGCAACGTAAAGGTCACCGACTTCGGCATCGCCCGGGCCGTCAACGCGCAGGACAACCTCACCCAGACCGGCACGGTCATGGGCACGGCGACCTACTTCAGTCCCGAACAGGCGCAGGGCTTCGGCGTCGACGCCCGCAGCGACGTCTACTCGCTGGGCGTCGTCCTCTACGAAATGGTCGTCGGCCAGCCGCCGTTCATCGGCGAGAACCCCGTGTCGGTCGCCTACCGCCACGTCTCGGAGGTCCCCGAGCCGCCGGGCAAGGTCAACGCCGACGTCCCCGCCGCTTTCGAGGCGGTGGTCCTCGAGGCGCTGGCCAAGAACCCCGACGATCGCTACGCCAGCGCCGAGGACCTGCGCACCGACCTCATCCGCTTTCGACGCGGGCGGGCGGTGACGGCCAAGACGGCCAGTGAGCGCGAGGCGGCTGGCAGCACACAGGCCATGACCACCACCATGCAGCAGCGATCGTCGGCCACCGCGGCCGTGACGCGCGTGCAGGCGACCGCCGGCGACGACGGTCGGGGCGGGCGCGGGCCGCACACCGGTGTCTATGTCGCCATGCTCGTCTTCCTGCTCGGTGTCCTCGTCGTGCTGCTGTTCCTGCTGGCCCGCAGTCTCGGTGTCGTCAACACGGCGTCATCGGCCAAGGTTGACGTGCCCAACGTCGTCGGCCTTCAGATCGACGAGGCCAGCCGACAGATCACCCATGCGGGGCTGAAGGTCGAACGCAACAACCAAGGCAACGACGCGCCCGCCGGCACGGTGTTCGCGC
>JACDEA010000142.1:0-706 GCA_013816725.1 Actinomycetota bacterium | reverse complement strand
GCCAAGGCCCGAGCCGACAAGGGCTCGTCGGTCACGCTCCGGGTGAGTAGCGGCCCGATCGTCAAGGAAGTGCCGGCGGTCGAGGGCCAGGACGTCGCTGACGCGCGCGCCGCGCTCACCGAGGCCGGGTTCAAAGTTGCCGTCGTCACCCGCCAGGACGACTCAGCGCCGGCCGACCGCGTCCTCAGACAGGACCCGGCGGCGGGGACCAAGGTGCCGGAAGGCGCCACGGTGTCCCTTACGGTCTCGGGCGGGAAAGCCAAGGTGGCCGTCCCCGGGGTCGTCGGCCAGGACGCCGACACCGCGACCGCCGCGATCTTCCGGGCGGGGCTGGTCACCCGGCGGGCCAACGAGTCGTCCAACACGGTGCCCGAAGGCCGGGTGATCCGGCAGAGCCCGCCCGCCGGCACTCAGGTCGACAAGGGAACGAGCGTGACCATCGTGGTGTCCACCGGTCCGGGCCCCGACGCGGCGACCAGCACGACGGCGCCCGCGCCCAGCACCACCACCACGACGTCGTCGGGCGGCGTGCTCTAGGAGTGTGCTGATTAACTACCAACCCACCGGTGGAGTGACGTTCACTTACGCACGACTGCGCGGCTGCGGAGCGGCTGCAGCCCAATTAATCAGCGCACTCCTTAGCGCGCCAGCGCGCCCGGCGTCCGCTCCTCCAGCGTGACCAACCAGTTCCGTAGCAGGTCGTGGC
>JACDEA010000141.1 GCA_013816725.1 Actinomycetota bacterium | reverse complement strand
ACGCGGTGCGCGCGTGACTCGGGCGAGCCGCCCAATGCGTCGAGCGTTCCCGCTTCCTTCCTGACGAACTCGACGAAGTGCGGCGCCTTGAGCACACCGGGTCGCGCTGTGGGGGCCGCCAGCTGCAACGGCGTGGCGCGCGCCGTTTGGTACTGCGCTTCCTTGAGCCACCCACGCTTGCGCATGTTGTGCAGCACGACGTTGCGCCTCGCGGTGGCCAGCTGCGGATGCGTCCTGGGGTCGCGGCTCTCGGGGCCGCGGATGCGCCCGAGTAGGAGTGCTGCCTGTGCGGGCGTCAACGCGGGGGCGTCGACGTTGAAGGTCTGCTGGGCCGCTGCCGCGACGCCGTAGGAGCCGTCACCGAAGTACACCTGGTTGAGATAGCGCTCGAGCAGCTGATCCTTCGTGTACTTCTGCTCGAGCTTGAGTGCGTATAGGGCCTCGCGAAACTTGCGAAACACGGTTCGCTTCGAGCCCGCGTAGTTGATCTTGGCCAACTGCTGCGTGATGGTGCTGCCGCCCTCGTGCCCGCCGCGAAGGTTGCGCCACGCGGCGCGCGTCACCGCTTCGGGGTCGATTCCGCCGTGAGAATAAAAATTTTGATCTTCGGCTGCGAGCGCGGCGCGCCTGACGTGAAGCGGCAAATCCTTCAGCGCGATCGGTTGTCGCAACTCGCCGCCGCTCACCGTGCCGAGAAGCGATCCGTCGGCGGCCAGCACCTTCGTCGGCTGCGGAAGTTCGTCGAACGCGTCGATGCTCGGCGCCAGCGGTGTAGCGGCGACGAGGATGATCCGACTGACGGCCAGCGTCGTCACCCGGCGCAACGGGGCGACCACCGCGACCAAGAGCAGCAGCGCGCCGACCGCGATCGCGGCGGAGCGGAGCGGATGGGCCCGAATCGCGGTTCTTAGGCGCAAAAACTGGCTATTGAGCTCCTCTGAGAAGGATCTCTGTGGCTGTGTTGACGTGATGCTCTTGTTGTTGCCAGCGAGCGCGCTATCTAATCGAACGTCAATCGCGGTACGCCATCACGGACGTGTAGCCGGGCGGGAAGACCGATTAGCTCGATCGAATCGCGCTCGAGATTCGTCGCGTAGATCGCGAGTACGTCGCTCTTGTGATCACCGGTCGTGATCGTCAACTCGATACGAATCGCGTCGCGTTCGTCGTCGCGTTGTGCGTCGATGATGAACGCGTCGTACGTGTCATCGGGGAGGGTTGACATGGTGCGCGACATGTTGACGCGTAACGCGTTGATGCGGAAGTGCTTGACCTTCTGCGTCAAAACGATTCTTATTTAACGGACTTCACATCGTTCGCACTAACGCGACGTTGCGAAGTTCTCGGCCAAGTTGGTCAACGAGAAGCGTTACAACGAAAGGCGGCACGGGAATGACACCGGCCAAGAAGACGGCACCTGCCGCCAAGCGGGCGGCGAAGAAGCGGGTTGCCAAGAAGAGCACTGCGAAGCGGTCCTCCGCCAAGAAGGCGACAGCCAAGAAGGCGACGGCGAAGCGAGCAGTGAAGAAGAGCACCGCGAAGAAGGCCACCAAGAAGCGGGCAACCGCCAAGAAGGCCACCAAGCGGTCGTCGGCCAAGAAGGCGACGAAGAAGAGCACTGCCAAGAAGAGCACCAAGAAGCGGGCCACGGCTAAGAAGGCCACCAAGCGCTCGCCGGCCAAGAAGGCGGCGAAGAAGTCCGCAGCGCGCAAGTCCACCGCAAAGAAGCGGCCGGCCAAGCGTGCGGCGAAGCGTCGCTGACGCTCTTCTGCAACCACCGCTCTCTTAGCGGAACAGCTTGCGAACGGGGCCCTTCGGGGCCTCGTTTCGCGTTCCTTTACGTGCGGGTGCTCACAGGCGGTCGACGCGCTTGAACGCTTCGCCGTAGGGGATACCGCGAAGGGCGCCGAGTTCGCCCAAGCGCTCGAGGATCCGCGCTTTGAACTGCTGCACCTCGTCGTCGGCGTCGGCGTCGTCGATGTGCATGGTCGAGCGGAACTGGCTGCGGTGGGCGAGCAGGGCGACGAGCTTGGCCTCGACGGCGACGCCGACATCCTCCACGTGGTCGGGCTCGTCGGCCTCCCACAACAGCAGCGTCGCCGGTCGGTGCGGCGCAACGTCCTGTTCGGGGAAGAAGTGCGGATCGCGGGCGGCGACAATGCCGTCGGTCACAAGGAAGCCGGCATGGCGATGGTCGGGGTGCAGTCGGTAGCGCTTCCACGGGTCGTGTCCGAGGATCACGTCGGGCTTGATCGCTCGGATCCAATAGGCCACGGCGGCCCGCTCGGTGAGGCCGGACGCCAGTTCGCCGTCGGTGTACCCCAGGAACACGACGTCGCCATTGCCGCCCAGTGCCCGCGACGCGTTGCGCTGTTCCTCCTGCCGGGTCGCCACCAGCGCAGCGGTGTCTTCGGTCGGATCCCACGAGCCCTTGCTGCCGTCGGTGCACACCAGGTGGTGGATCTCGCACCCGGCCGCCGCCCACTTGGCCAGTGTCCCCCCGCAGCCGAACTCGACGTCGTCGGGGTGGGCGCCCACGGCCAGCGCCCGGAGGGGAACGGCCAGATCGCCGGTCACGCCGGCGTCGGGTACAGCAAGTCGTCAGGCTGGTCGACGTCCCACGCCAGGTCGGCCCGCCGCACTATGCGCAGGCCGAGTCCGAGCCGGCGCGCTTCGTGTTGGTGGCGGGCGAACGACTCTGCGCCGTAGGAGAATCGAAACCCCGTACCGGTCGGGACGCAGGCCACGTTGGTGCCGTCGTCACGACGATCGGGAACGAGCGTCACACCGGGCCACCGAGCCACCCACGCCAGGTCTTTGGCCATCGGGAGGTCGGCGTGGGCGACGATCACCTGGGAGCACCCGCGGCCGGCCAAGTGGGCGACGCCGCCTTCGACGGCCCGGTTGAGGCCCCGCCCCGGCGCGGTGATGACGTGGACACCCAGCGCAGCGGCCCATGCGGCGACCCCGGGGTCATCGCACACGACGGCCACCGGCAGCGGGCCGGCGGCGCCGATCACCCGCTCGGCCATGGTGCGGGCCAGCGCGCTGCGCTCGTGGTCGGACAGTGCGGTGGCCAGGCGCAGTTTGGCGTCGGCGAACGCCTTGACCGGAACGAGGACGGCGACGGACACGGGGCGTCAGGCCACGACTTCGAACACGCGCGTGACCGGTTGCTGGCGGAGGAGGGACGTGACCCGCACCAGCGCCTCGCGCACCGGGCGCGACGCCACCGCTTCGTCCATGGCCTCGATGCTCGACCACCGCGACACCGCAGCGCCCTCGACGAGCCCGCCGGCGTTCTGTTCGTGGCTGATCTGGAGTTCGACCCCGAGGCACCCGTCCAGGCCGGCGAACGCCGGCAGCACATCGTCGGTGAAGAGCCGGCGTACTGCGTCGACGTCGTCGGGATCCACCGCGGTCTGGAAGACGCGCACGAACTCGGCCATCACACCCTCCACGACGTCTTGTTGAACATGCCCGCCAGTTCGGGGCTGCTGACCATGCGGCCGGCTACTCGGTCCAGCTCGGCGGCCAGCCGTTCGCCGCGCCCGGGGTACTTCATGGTGACGCGCATGACGTCGGCGGTGATCTCGATCACGTTGTACGACGGGGGTGTGTAACCGCGCACGCGGTGCGACGACACCGTTCCCGAGTTCACGATGAGGACGCCGTTGACCAGCCACACGTGCGGCACGTGCTTGTGGCCGGACAACACGACGTGCACCCCGGCGTCGGCGAGGAGGGCCAGCACGTCACCGGCGTCCCACACCGTGTTGCGCTCGCGACCGGTCCCGGGGACCGGCACGAGGTGGTGATGGAGCGCGAACACCTTCACGTCGGCCGGCGCCGCCAGGTGCTCGCGGATCCAGTCGTAACGCTCGCGCCCGACCTCGCCTTCGGCCAGATCCGGCTTTGAGGAGTCGATGGCGACCATGCGGACGCGCAGGGCGGGGTCGCCGCCGCTGACGTCCACGACGCGGTCACCCTTGGCCGGCACGTCGCCGGCGCCGAACGTGTCGCGGAAATGCAGGTAGCCCACGTTCTTCGAATCGTGGTTCCCCGGGATGACGACGGTGCTCAGCCCCGCTTCGGTGAGCGGATCCAGGAACTGCTGCGCGATGCGGAACTCGTTGGCGTACCCGTCGGTGGTGAGGTCGCCGCCGATCAACACGAGGTCGGGCTGTACGGCGATCGTTTCGGCCACCGCTGTCTCGAGGAGCGCGGCATCGAAGTGGGGCGACCCGGTGTGGATGTCGGACAGTTGTGAGATGACGAATGCCTCGCGTCTCATCGCCGTTCGAGTCTACGGAGCTACGTTGGCAACGTGGTCGTAACGGAGCGCGTCGCCGTCATCGGTGCGGGATCGTGGGGCACCGCGGTGGCCGCGCTGGCCTCGCACAACCGACCCACGATCCTGTGGGCGCGCCGCAAGGACCTGGCCGACGAGATCAACACCGCGCACACCAACTCGGCCTACCTGGCCGAGCGCGTGCTGCCCGAGAACCTCGTCGGGACCGCGTCGCTCGACGAGGCCCTCGACGGCGCAGACCTCGTCGTCATGGGCGTTCCATCGCACGGATTCCGCGCCGTCCTCGGCGAGATGGCCGGCGTAATCCGACCCGGTGTGCCGATCATCAGCTTGAGCAAGGGCGTCGAACAGGACACCCACAAGCGCATGACCGAGGTCATCGCCGACCTATTGCCCGAGCACCCGGCCGGCGTGCTCACCGGTCCGAACCTGGCCAAGGAAGTGCTCGACGGGTACCCAGCGGCGACGGTCGTGGCGTTGGAGGACGCGTCGCTGTGCACCGCCCTGCGCCCGCTCTTCGCCACACCGGCGTTCCGGGTGTATACGAACTACGACGTCGTGGGCTGCGAGGTGGCCGGCGCGTTGAAGAACGTCATGGCCATCGCCGCTGGGATCTGCGACGGGCTCGGGTTCGGCGACAACACCAAGGCCACGCTGATGACGCGGGGGCTCAACGAGCTGACACGCCTCGGCGTCGCGCTGGGCGGTCAGCCCCTCACGTTCGCCGGCCTGGCCGGTATGGGCGACCTGGTCGCCACGTGCATGAGCCGCCAGAGCCGGAACCGTCACGTGGGTGAACAACTGGGGCGGGGCCGCACGCTCGACGACATCATCAGCGAAATGAACATGGTGGCCGAGGGCGTCAAAACGTCGCGCGCCGTCGTCGGTCTGGCCCGAGCGGTCGGCATCGAGATGCCCATCGCCGAGGAGATAACCGCGGTCATCGACGGCAAGCAGACCGTCAACGATGCGTTGCGCAATCTCATGGAGCGCGACGCCGGCCACGAGCTCGAAGGAATCGCGTAGCCACACACATGGGGATTCGCGCCTGGGCGCTCCGCAAGGCGATGGGCCGCATGCGCATCACGCCCGACATCGTCCGCTACCTCTCGACCTTCCAGCGGCTGGGCGAGAACATCGAGGTACAGCTCCCCGGCGAGCTGCTGCCCGTCGGCGCCCGCACCGCCTTTCGCGCCATCCGCACGCGCGCCGCTGCGCAACTCGGCGTCGACTGGGTGTGGCCGTACTGGCTCGAGCGCCAGCTCGACCCGCGGAGCCGCGCGTTCGTGCCCCGCGGACACCTGCCGGTGTTGACCAACGTCACGCACCGCAACTGGACGGCGGTGGGCAACGTCGGCTCGTCGTGGGAGGCGATCGTCGATCCGCGCGGTTTGGTGACGCCGTGGTTCGACGGGTGGTCGCTCGACTGGTGGATCGGCGCCGACGACCGCTGGCACGTGCCGTCACGCGACGCCGGCGTCCGTCAGCGGCTGGTCGAGGCCTCGCCCGTCGTCGAGACGGCGATGACGGTGCCCGGCGGCGACGCCATCGCCCGCGCCTACGGCGTGGCCGACGGTGACCTGCTGATCGTCGAGATCGAGAACGCCTCGCCGGCGCCGTTCGTGGCCGCGTTCGCGGTGCGGCCGTACAACCCCGAAGGGCTGGCGGTGGTCGAGCGCATCGAGCTGCACGACCGCACGGTTACCGTCGACGGACGGCCCGCCCTGCTGCTGCCGCGGCCACCGGGGCGCGTCGCCGGTTCCACGTTCTACGAGGGCGACTCGTCGATCGCGGTCATGGAGGGCCGGGCCGGCGACCGCCTGCCCCGCCCGCTCAAGTGCGACGCGGGGTTGGCGCAGGCCGCGTTCCTGTTCCCCGTGCCGCACCGGACATCCATCCAGGTCGCCATCCCGTTGGCCCCGGCGCGCCGTACGCGGCGCCGTGGGCTCACC
>JACDEA010000140.1 GCA_013816725.1 Actinomycetota bacterium | reverse complement strand
CGGCGAAACCGAGCAACAACTTGAGCGCGAAGGCCAACACCGTCCCCAGCCAAGAGTCGTTCTTGGCGCCGGGGGCGGTGACGATCGTGGCCGCGGCGACCTCCCCCGGGGCGGCGCCACGCGCCGGCGTGGCCAGTCCCTGCACGGCCGGGTGGACCACGGGCACCGGCGGCAGGCGGACGCCCCGTGAGGCGGCGGCGGCCGGCGTCGAGAACCCCTTGTCGAGCAGGGTGCCGGCCAGTCCGTAGGTGTCACCGGGCGCGTCGAGGATGACCGCGATCATCGTGCGGCCGTTGCGCGTCGCCGCCGCCACCAGGCTGTGCAGCGACTTGCGGGTGTATCCCGTCTTCATCCCGACAGCGCCGTCGTAGGTGCGCAGCAGCCTGTTGTGGTTGCCGAGCCGGTGGGCCACGCCGTCGGGACCGGTAAAGCTGAGCACGCGGGTACTGACGACCGACGCCAGGCGGGGCTCGGCCAGCACCGCCCGCGCCGCGATGGCCAGGTCGTAGGCACTGATGCGGTTGCCGCCGCCGACGGAGAACTCGTCGTCGAGGCCGGCGGGGTCCTGGAGCGTGGGCGTGTCGGATATCCCCAGCCGGGTCGCCGTGCTCATCAAGGCTGTGGAGAAGCGCTCAGCGGTGCCCGACACCTTCTCGGCCAGTGCCATCGCCGCGTCGTTGGCCGAACTGACGAGGAGCGAGCCGATGGCGTCTTCGAGGACCCAGACCTGACCGGCCTTCATGTTCAGGTTGTGGGCCGGCATGCCGGCGGCCCGGGCGCTGACGGTCAGCGTGGAGTGCGGCGCCAGGGCGTCGACGACCGCCAGTGCGGTGATGAGCTTGCTCAGGCTGGCCGGCGGGAGCGGCTCATGCACGTTGACGCCGTCGAGCACTGCGCCGGTGTCGGCGTCCACCAGGATGCTGGCCTTCGGGGCCACCGGCGCGGGCGAATCGGCGCGCGCCGGGGCAACGACGGCGAGAAAGAGGGCCAGAGCCACCCCGAGAAGAGCCACCACACGACGAAGGATGCCGAAAATGTAGGCCGCACCGGCGGCCGTTCCAAGCATCCGAACCGTCAGAAATCCGACAAAGCCCCCGCGACGTGATCGATGCAGGCGGTAAGCGCGGCCACGTCGTCGGGATCGATGGCCGGGAACATGGCGATCCGCAGTTGGTTGCGGCCCAGTTTCCGGTACGACTCGGTGTCGACGATCCCGTTGGCCCGCAGCACCTTGCTGACGAGGGTGGCGTCGACCGACGGGTCGAGGTCGATCGTGGCGACCACGTGGCTGCGCTCGTCAGGCTTGGCCACGAACGGGGTGGCGAAGTCCGACGCCTCGGCCCAGCCGTAGAGGATCTCGGCCGACCGGTCGCAGCGCCCGGCCGCCCATTCGAGACCGCCGCCACGCAGCATCCACTCCACCTGGTCGGCCAGGAGGGCGACGGTGGCCAGTGCCGGGGTGTTGTAGGTCTGGTCGAGGCGCGAGTTCTCGAGCGCGATCCCGAGGTCCAGCGACGGCGGGACCCACCGAGCCGAGGCGGCGATGGTCTCGATGCGCTCGAGCGCAGCGGGGGAGCAGGCGGCGAGCCATAGGCCCCCGTCGCTGGCGAAGCATTTCTGCGGCGCGAAGTAGTACACGTCGACCTGCGACGGGTCGAAGCGCAACCCGCCGGCGCCCGACGTGGCGTCGACCAGCACCAGGGCGGCGGCATCGGCCCCGTGCGGACGGCGCACCTCCATGGCCACCCCGGTCGACGTTTCGTTCTGCGGGAAGGCGTAAGAGTCCACCCCGGCGGCGGCGTCGACCTCGGGGTGGGTGCCGGCGGGCGACTCGATCACCTGCGGCCCTTCGAGGTGTGGCGCGGCCCTGACCACCGCAGCGAACTTGGCCCCGAACTCCCCGAAGCTCAGGTGCTGGCTTTGTCGTTCGATCAAGCCGAACGCGGCGGCGTCCCAGAACGCGGTGGTCCCGCCGTTGCCGAGGATGATCTCGTAGCCCGCCGGCAAGCCGAACAGGGTGGAGAGCCCCTGGCGCACCCGGCCGACGACCGCCCGCACCGTGTTTTGGCGGTGGCTCGTGCCGAGGTAGGTGGTGGCGGCCGCAGCGAGGGCGTCGACGGCGGCGGGACGCACCTTCGAGGGGCCCGAGCCGAAGCGACCATCGGCCGGCTTCAGGCCGTCCGGTATGCGGATATCGGGGATTTCCTCGTTGGCCACTGTGCCAGCATGGCAGGCGTGCAGCGCATTTCCCGACTGATTGCCGCGGTGGCCGAGTCGGCCACGCTGGCCATCGACGCCAAGGCCAAGGCGTTGTCCGCCGCCGGCGAGGACGTCGTTGGTTTCGGCGCCGGTGAGCCTGATTTCGCCACCCCGGACCACATCGTCGAGGCGGCCGCCGCCGCGTGCCGCGACCCCCGCAACCACAAGTACTCACCGACCGCGGGCCTGGCCGAGTTACGGGAGGCCATCGCGGCCAAGACCGTGCGCGACTCCGGCTACGTGGTCGAGCCCAGCCAGGTGTTGGTGACCAACGGGGCCAAGCACGCGGTGCTCAACTCGTTTGCCACGCTGCTCGACCCCGGCGACGAGGTCCTCGTCTTGGCGCCGTACTGGACCACGTACCCGGAGTCGATCGCGCTGGCGCAGGGCGCGGCGGTCGTCGTGACCACCGACGAAGAGACCGGGTTCAAGGTCACCGTCGACCAGCTCGACGCGGCCGCCACCGAGCGCACGAAGGTGCTGCTGTTCGTGTCCCCGTCGAACCCCACCGGTGCGGTGTACGGCCGTGAACAGGTCGAGGCGATCGGACGGTGGGCGGTCGAGCGCGGACTGTGGGTCGTCACCGACGAGATCTACGAGCACCTCGTATATCCCCCCTTGCGCGCCTCCGGCGCGACGGACGGGCGCACGCAGCACTCGATGCCCGTCGTCGTTCCGGAGCTGGCCGATCACTGCGTCGTGATCAACGGCGTGGCCAAGACCTACGCCATGACCGGCTGGCGGGTCGGCTGGATGATCGGACCCACCGACGTGATCAAGGCGGCCACGAACCTGCAGTCCCATGCCACCTCGAACGTGGCCAACGTGTCGCAGCGCGCCGCGCTGGCCGCGGTCGGCGGCGACCTGGCCGCGGTGGGCACCATGCGCACCGCGTTCGACCGGCGTCGGCGCAAGATCCACGAACTTCTCGTCGCCATCCCCGGCGTGACGTGCGTGGAGCCGGAGGGGGCCTTCTACGCGTTCCCGTCGTTCAAGGGTGTGCTCGGCCGGGAGATCGCCGGGCGCCGGGTCGACACCACGCTCGACCTGGCCGACGTGTTGCTCGACGAAGCACGGGTCGCCGTGGTGCCGGGTGAGGCGTTCGGCGCGCCGGGCTACGCGCGCCTCTCGTACGCGCTGTCCGACGACGATCTCGTCGAGGGGCTCACGCGTATCGCCAAAGTGCTGGGTCAGTAGTGCGTGTCCTCGTCAGCGAGGAGCTGGCCGACCGCGGCCTCGACGCGCTGCGCGCCGCCGGGCACGACGTGGACGTGCAGCTGGGTCTGTCGCCCGCCGAGCTTCTCGACGCGGTGAAGGGCGCGGCGGCGCTCATTATCCGGAGCGCGACGAAGGTGACCGCCGACGTGTTGGCCGCGGCGGGCGACCTCGTTGTCGTCGGCCGCGCCGGCGTGGGGCTCGACAACGTCGACGTCGAGGAAGCGACCCGGCGCGGCGTGATGGTGGTGAACGCCCCGCAGTCCAACATCCTGTCGGCGGCCGAGCACACGATGGCGCTGTTGCTGGCGCAGGCCCGCAACGTTCCGCAGGCCGACGCCGCCTTGAAGCTGGGCCGGTGGGAGAAGTCGAAATGGGAAGGCGTCGAGCTGCACGGCAAGACGCTCGGCCTCCTCGGTCTTGGTCACATCGGCACGCTGGTCGCGCAGCGGGCGTACTCGTTCGGGATGCGCCTGGTCGCGTGGGACCCGTGGTTGTCGGCCGAGCGGGCCCGCACACTCGGGGTCGAGCTGCTCGAGTTGGACGCACTGGTCGCCGAAGCCGACTTCATCACTGTGCACCTCCGCAAGACGCCGGACTCCATCGGCCTCATCGGCAAGGAGT
This sequence comes from Actinomycetota bacterium, assembly GCA_013816725.1. Lineage (GTDB taxonomy): Bacteria > Actinomycetota > Acidimicrobiia > Acidimicrobiales > JACDEA01 > JACDEA01. Next base: position 2,172 of record JACDEA010000140.1, on the reverse strand, counting down.
TGTTGGCCAAGGCCAAGCCGGGGATCCGCATCATCAACGCCGCCCGCGGCGGCATCGTCGACGAAGCCGCCCTCGCCGATGCGATTCGCGACGGTCAGGTCGGCGGGGCGGCGCTCGACGTGTACGCCGAGGAGCCCACCACCGAGTCGCCGTTGTTCGGGCTCCCGGGCGTCGTCGTCACGCCCCACCTCGCGGGAAGCACGCGCGAAGCCCAGGACAAGGCGGGCATCACCATTGCCGAGCAGATCAATCTGGCGCTGGCCGGCGAGTTCGTTGCGTTCGCGGTGAACGTCGAGGCGGCCGAAGCGTCCGAAGCAGTGCGTCCGTTCATAGCGCTGGCGGAGCGTCTCGGCCTCATCTTCGCCGAGCTGAGCGGTGCGCTGCCGCCGCGCATCGACATCGAGTACCAAGGCGCGCTGGCCGACAACGACGTGTCGCTGCTCACGTTGTCGGTGCTCAAAGGTGTCCTCGGCGCCAGCAGCGAAGAGCCGGTGTCGTACGTGAATGCGCCCCGCGTCCTCAGCGAACGGGGCGCCGAGGTGCGCGAGAGCAAGACCAGCACCGCGCACGACTACGTCAACCTGATCACCGTGCGGGGCGGCGACCATGCCGTGGGCGGCACCCTCGTGGGGCTGCGCGGCGAGCCCCGGCTCGTGATGGTCGACGACCATCCCACCGAGATGCCGCCGGCCCGGAACATGTTGATCGTGCGCAACGACGACCGGCCAGGGATGATCGGTGTCGTGGGCACCATCGTTGGGCGCGCCGGCGTCAACATCGGTGATCTCGACGTTGGCCGCATGGCCGACGGGCGCTCGGCGCTCATGGTGATGGCGATCGACGAGCCCGTCCCCGGTGCTGTGCTCGACGAACTACGCGCCGCTCCCGGCGTTCTTTCGGTTCACGCCATCGCGCTCGCCTGACTCGCTGGCATTCCTCCAGAATCGAGCGTCGAAGCTCAGAGGAGGGCGGCGCCCTCGGCGACGCGGGCCTCCCACCATCGGAGCTCCGCTTCGTCGCCCAGCGCCTTCTCCCACCCCAGCGCGCACATGATGCCGAGGAGGCTCAGCGTGAGCTGGCGGCGCCACCAGGGTTCGGTGGCCACGCCGTGTCGTTCGAGCGAGGTGCGGTAGGCGGCGATGGCGCCGTCCTTGGCCTGAGGCATTCGGGCCCGGTTGAGCGCCAGGTAGTGGGCGAGTTCAGCGGTGGCCGGGCCCGCCCCCGGAAAGCTCCAGTCGACCAGGACCGTGCGACCGTCGGCGGTGGTGCCGAGGTTGGCCATCTTCCAGTCGCCGTGCAGGAACGTCGTCGGGCTCGTCGCCATGGCGTCGACCAGGGGGCCTGGGTCGGCGTGGAGGGCGAAGAGCGTCTGGGCCATCTGGGAGGCGCGACCGGGTAGCGCCTGCCATCCGCGCAGAATCAGCGGCGGCACGATGGCGTCGGGCGACGCGTTGCCGGCGACCGTGATGCGAGCCGGCGTCATCAGCGAGTACCGCTGGGCCAGACCGATGAGCCCGAGGTCGTCGGTCCACCCCCAAAAGTGTGCGTGCATCGCCGCCATGTGGTCGAGGAACTGGCGGTGCTGACGCGGTGTGACAGGTCCGTCGCCCTCGGGCACGAGCGACTCCACCATGTCGCGCATGACAGCGACGATCTCGGGACCGTCGTCGGTCATGCGGCACTCCATGGCCACCGTGGCGTGATCGATGCACGGCGGGAGCCGGTCGAACAGCCCGCCGTCCCACGCTTTGACGGCGGCGCCGTCGACGTCCCCGATGGCCTGCATCAACCAGTCGTCGCGAAACGCGACTCGTTTCACGACATGGGACCGGCCGTCGATGTCGACGCGCTCGAGTGCGGCGCCGGACTTGCCGTCGGCGGAAACGAAGGGGCGCACGTCGGTCGCTCGCGCCAGGAGCTGGGCGACGTCAGCCACGCCGCAGTCCGCTACCGCTTGGCGGGAGTGAAGCCGTCGCGCTTGGCCGCGGTCTCGGTCGCGTAACAGCGGTCGGGCCGGGTGCGGGTGTAGTTGAACATCCCGGGCAGGTGATAGATCCGGCTCGCCAGCTTGGCCTTGATCGGATAGGAGAGCGGGCACACCGCGCCTTGCGGTTCGACCCAGCCCTTCGCCGGTGCGCCGGCTTTCTTGGCCGCCTTGGCCGCCTTCTTGAC
>JACDEA010000139.1 GCA_013816725.1 Actinomycetota bacterium | reverse complement strand
ACTTGGTCTTGCCGGTACCGGCGCCCGCCTCGACGAACAGCGTCGTGTCGAGATCGGCGGTGAGATCCAGGTCGGTCACGCTGGTTCTCCCTCGGCCAGCGCGAGGTAGGCCTCGAGTTCTGGCGTGGCCTGCACCCGCTCCCACGCCCGGTCACGGTCGGCCGGGCACACCCGGTCGAAGTCGCAGAACCGGCAATGGTCCCAGCCGCCCCGCCAGTCCTCTTCGCCGGGCCGGGCCGGGAAACGGCCGGCGGCGATGCCGGCCACGAGCACGTCGAGGACGTCGTGCAGCCGGGCGACGGTGGCGTCGTCGACCGCGACGCTGTGGCGGCGGAACCCGGACCGCTCCGAGACCATCCAGTAGCGCGACTCAATGGGAGTGGTCTCGTCGCCGAAGCGGGCCCGGGCGGCCAAGCCGTACAGCGGGAGTTGCAAGAGCTGGCCGCGGGCCACCGGGTCGTCGGCCAGCGCCTCGTACTTCTTGTCGCTGCCGGTCTTGTAGTCGGTGACCCGGATGGTGCCCTCGGGCGTGCGGTCGACCCGATCGGCCGTCCCCCGAAACCCGATCTGGCCGCCGCCCGGGAGCGTGAGGACGACCGGCTGCTCGCCGTGGCGACCGAAGGTGAGCTCGGCGGCCAGCGGTTCGCTGCCGTCGTCGTCCTCGGCGAAGAAACGGGTGAGCTCGCGCCGCATCAGCTCGCGCTCGTACTGCCACAACAGCGGCACGCCGGTGAGGCCCCTCGCGTGGTAATCATCGAAGGCGGCCTCGGCCAGCTCCAGCAGGTGCGCCTCGCGGCGCGTGGAGGGGTGGGCCAGCGCGTCGACGATGAAGCGTTCGAGCACCTCGTGGACCAGCGAGCCCTTGGTCATCGGCGCGATGCGGCGGATCTCCTCGGGCTTCTCGGGGGGACCGAGGTTCAAAACCTTGCTGTAGAAGTAGCGCGCCGGGCAGACCGCGTAGGCCTCGAGACTGGTGGGCGACATGGGCGCGGCGGCGTCGAGCGGATCGATGTAGCCGGCGCCGACGTGACCGTCATAACTGGTGAAGGCGGTGCTCGAACGGAATTCGGCGGCGACGAGTCCGGCGGCGAACGTGGGCAGCTCGGCGGCGAGGATGTGATCGATTGCCTTGCCGCCGTGCTCGGTCCAGTCGAGAAGGCCGCGCAGGTCGTAGTCGAACAGCGACGCCGGCTCGGCCGTCATCACGCCGTGCTGGAACGACTCGATGCGTTCCTCGGCGACGTTGGTCGGCAGCCAGCGCGACGGCAACCGCTCGCGACGACGGCGCGGATCGGTGCGCGGCCAGGTGAGGACGCGCAGTCGGTTGCCGGCGGCCAGCGCCGAGCGCAGGTCGGCCAGCTCGTCGTCGTGCTTGTCGCCCCGCAGCCGAACCTGGCCGGCTGCCGCGGTGCGCTCGGCGTCGGGGAGCAACACGTCCTCACTTCGCCGGCTCGGCAGCGTGCCTTCGACCAGGCCGGTGACGACGACGACGTCGAAGTCGGTGGCCAACGCGGCGCCGAGGTGGGCCGTGAACACACCGGTGCCGAACCGTCCGTGACGGCCGGCCGGGGTGGCCAGCTCGGCGGTGACCGCTTGGCGGAACCGGGTGAGGTCGACCGTGGCTGGCGCGCCGGCGACGTCGTCGAGCACCGACAGCTGTTCGAGGGCTTCACGAACAGCGCGCCACGCGCCCTGCTCGGCATCGGGCCAGCGGTAGTGGCGTTCCTCGCGGCCGAGGTAGCGGTCGAGGAGGCCGCAGGCCCACTCGCTGAAGCCGGTCCACGTGGTGCGGCCGGTGGCGTCGAGGCTGGCGATCAGGTCGACGGCGAACACGCGCAGGCGCGCCGCCCGCTCGATGTTCGTGTCGATGCGATCGAGACGGGCCTGGTCGGCGTCGCCCTCCTGCGCGAGGGCGTTCTTGCGCTCGACTTCGGCGGCGGCGAACGACGTGAGCCGGCCGTGCCACTGCTCGGCGCCCTCGATCACACCGGCCGCGCCCGACACAACGTCCCACTGGCTGGCCGGAACCGTGCCGGCGCGGTTGGCGTCTTCGAGTATCGGCGCCGACGCCAGCCAGGCCATCACCTCGTCGCGGCGGAAGCGGCGATCGGGCAAAGCGAGCAGTTGCGTAAGAGCGGTGCCGGTGACGGTGTGGGCGAGGGTACGGGTGGCGGGCCCGTTGTGGGGCACGCCGGCGGCGCGCAGCTGCTGATCGGCGAGGACTGCGTAGGGCTCGTCGGCCGGCCAGAGGAGGGCGATGCGGTGCAAAGCCGTACCGCGGCGCGCCTCTTGCATCACCACGCGCACGGCTGCCCGCATCTCGTCGTCAGGGTCCAGCGCGGAGATGACCCGGTGCACCTCCGGAGCGACGGCGGTGTCGCGCTCGATGACTAGCGCGCCGAGTGACTCGATCATGCGCTGCATCGACGGCGCCAGACGGCGGGGAGTGACGACGATGACGCGACCGAGTTCCGCGGCGGTGCCGGCCGCCGTCGCCGCTTCGGCCAGGTCGTGCTCGTCGTAGTAGCGATCGGCCAAGCGGGCGCGGGTGGCCCGGAAGAGACGGACGACCTCGGCGGCGCGCCGGCTCATGGCCGCCACCGATTCGAGCTGGGCCACGGGACAGAGCCGGAGGTCGGCGAAAGTGCGGTCGAGCGCGTCGAGCGTGGAGGGATGGGCGGCGACCGAGGCGAACGCGCCGGCGTCCTCGGCCAGGGCGGCGCGTATGGCTTCGGTGCGAACCGCCTTGGTGAGCGGGCGACGGCCGGCGGCGGCCAGGGCGGGAGCGCCGAGCAGCTCGGCCACCCGGGCCAGGTTGAGGAACTGCACGTTGACCAGCCCCCCGTTGCGCCGACCCAGCCGCCGGCGGAGCGAGAGCGCCGCGTAGTTCGAGGGGACGACAACGGTGACAGGGGCGAGCGGATCGTGCCGTTTCGCCTCGGCTACCGCCGCCGTCAGCTGGGCTTCGGCCAGGGGTTCCACCAGTTCACCGAGGGGTTCCGCCACGAGTCAGCAGAGTACGCCGAGGGTGTAACGGGTAAGCCCGGGGCCATGCGTTTCCGTGACAGCGCGCGGCTCGATCCCTCGCAGGTGTCGGACCGCCGGGGCATGCGGGGCGGCCCGGCGTTGGCCGGCGGCGGCGGGCTGATCGGGCTGATCTTCCTGGTCATCAGCCTGCTCAACAACGGCGGCGGCGGCGCCAACGGCGTGTCGATCGGCGGCGCATCAAGCGACCAGGGCGACCTGTCGGCCCAGTGCCAGACCGGCGCCGACGCCAACCAGCGCGAGGACTGCCGCATCGTCGGCGTCGTCAACAGCGTGCAGACGTTCTGGCGGGGCCGGGTTCCCAACTACCGCGAAGCCAAGACGGTGTTCTTCACCGACGGCACTCAGACGGGCTGCGGGGGTGCGACGGCGGACGTCGGGCCCTTCTACTGCCCGAACGATTCCACCGTGTACATAGATCTCGGGTTCTACGACGCGCTACGGCAGCGGTTCGGCGCCAAGGGCGGGCCGTTCGCCGAGGCCTACGTGATCGCCCACGAGTACGGCCACCACATTCAGAACCTCCGCGGCATCCTGCGGCGCGAGCACGACGGCAGCACCGGTCCGCAGAGTTCCAGCGTGCGCACCGAGTTGATGGCCGACTGTCTCGCCGGCGCGTGGGCCAAGGGAGCGGTCGACACCGGCTTCATCGAGTCGCTGAATGACGACGACATTCGCGACGGGCTCGACGCCGCGTCGGTGATCGGCGACGACCGCATTCAGCAGGCGTCGCAGGGCCGGGTGTCACCCGAGTCATGGACGCACGGCTCGTCCGAACAACGCCAACGCTGGTTCCTCGCCGGGTACCGGGCCCAGAACGGCGACGCCGCCTGCGACACCTTCGCCGTCTCGCGCGTGTGACCCGTGTGACGGCGCACCGGCGACCGACCGCGTCAGCGGCGGAGGAGATCCTTGGCGATGTGGGTGATCTGGATCTCGTCGGTGCCGGCGTAGATCTGGAGGACCTTGGCGTCGCGAGCGAGTTGCTCGACGTGGTACTCGGCCATGTAGCCGTTGCCACCGAAGAGTTGCACCGCTTCCATCGCCACTTCGGTGGCGGCCCGGGCCGAGTACAGCTTCATGGCCGACGCTTCGGCCAGTGACAACGACCGCCCGTTGGCGCTCAGCTCGATGTAGCGGAACACGAGGTTCTGCACGTTGAGCCGCGCCACCTCCATGCGGGCGAGCTTGTCCTGGATCAGCTGGAACTCGCCGATGGGCTGACCGAACTGCACGCGCGTCTTGGCGTAGTCGATGCAGAGCGTGAGGCACTGGTCGATGATGCCGAGGGCCATGGCCGCCACCCCCGACCGCTCCATCGAGAACGTGTCCTTGGCGCCCTCGCGTCCGCCGGCCGGCACATCCTCGGTCTCACCGATCAAACGGTCGCGGCCGACGCGCACGTCGGTGAGGAACAGCTGCCCCGTCGGCGACGAGTGCATGCCCATCTTGCGCAACGGCTTCGACTGCTCGAGGCCGGGCATGCCCTTGTCGAGGACGAAGCTCAAGATCTTGCGTTCCGACGGCAGGTTGCCCTCATCGAGCTTGCATATGAAGACGATGGTGTCGGCGTAGGGGCCGTTGGTGATGAACGTCTTGGAGCCGTTGAGGACGTACTCGTCGCCGTCGCGCCGGGCCGTCGACTTCATCGACCCGAACGCGTCGGAGCCGGAGTCGGGCTCGGTGATGGCCCAGGCGCCCACCTTGTCGAGCGTCATCAGGTCGAGGGCCCATCGCTCCTTCTGGGCGATCGTCCCCCGGCTCATGATGGCGGCCGACGTCAGCCCCATCGACACGCCCATGGCCGTGACCAGGCCCGGGCTGTAGCGGCAGATCTCGATGATCGGCAGCATCGTCATGGCGATGGCGTTGGCGTCGGCCAGGCCGCCGGTGGGCTCGCGCTTCTGCTTGGGCTCGGGCTGCTCCTCGCCGGCGGCCACGCGCTTCTCGCGCTCGATGACGGTCTTGAACCGCTCGCGGGCCATCGCGTCCATCCCGAACGTGGCGAACAGCTTGCGCAGGATGTCGTAGGGCGGGAGATCGCCGTGCTCCAGCTCCTCGCGCTTGGGCGCGATCTCCGCCTCGACGAACTGGCGGACCGCGTCCCGGATCATCAGCTGCTCAGGCGACCATTCGAACATTCCGTGAGCGTAGGCGCCGCCACCCGAACGTCCGCTTTCATCAGCGTCGGGTGGCGTCGCCCAGCGCGAGGAAGAGGGTGGTGGCGTCGTCGACGAGTTGAGCGCGGGTGACATTGAGGCGGCCGGCGACCCAGTCGAGGAGCAGCTGGCTGAAGCCGCCCACGACGATGGCGGCCGCCACCCGCTGCACGTGGTCGAAGGGCGTTTCGCCGTGGCGCTCGACGGCGTAGCGCTCGAAGAAGGCGACGACGCCCCGGCCGGTCTCGATGCGGCGGCGGTTCAAGACCTCGCTGCCGAGCCCTTCGACGTACAGCACGCGCCCGCGGCGACGGTCGCCATCGACGAACTCCACGATGCGGCCGACGACGGCGCGGGCCTGCACGGCGGGGTCGTCCGGCGCCGTCTCCAGCGCGACCAACACCTCGGCGGCCAACTCCTCGACCACCCGGTCGTACACGGCGACTATCAGCTCGTCGAGGTCGGCGAAACTCTCGTAGAAGTACCGCGGGTTCAGTTCGGCCCGCTCGACGACGGCCCTCACCGTCGTGGCGTCCCACCCGTCGGTCCCCAGCAGATCGAAGCCGGCGTCGAGCAGCAGGGCGCGCCGCTCGGCCTGGCGTTGGACGGGTGAGAGGCCGGACCACCTGTGTTGACGTCGACGCAGCGAATTTGGCAACGGTCGTTACCATAACGTAGGGTCACCCGATGCGCGAAACGGTGGTGGTGGTCGGCGGCGGTGTCGGGGGTCTGTCGGCCGCGCTGGCCTTCGGTCGCCAGGGCCACCCGGTCACGATCCTCGAGCGCGACCCGCTGCCGGCGACGGCCAGCGCCGAGGAGGCCTTCGCCTCTGAGCGACGGGGGGCGCCGCAGGCCCACCAGACCCACGGCTTCCTGGCCCGCATCGCCGTCACGTTGCGCGACCGCTTTCCCGACGTGCTCGCCACCCTGAAGGCCGTCGGCTGCACCACGCTTCCCCTCACGGCAACCCTGGGCGACCCCCGCCCGGGCGACGAGGACCTTGCCGTCCTCGTCGTGCGCCGCACCACGTTCGAGTGGGTCCTGCGTCAGGCAGCTCTGGCCGAACCCACCGTG
>JACDEA010000138.1 GCA_013816725.1 Actinomycetota bacterium | reverse complement strand
CCGTGAGGTGGCGACCGCCCTCTCCCTGAGCGAGCGCACCGTCGCCCGGCACGTGTCGAACATCTTCACCAAGATCGGGGTCGCGTCCCGGTCGGCGGCCACCGCCTACGCGTTCGAGCAGGGAATCGTCGTCCGCCGGGCGTGAACGCCTCCGCGGCCCCATGGGTAATCCTGGCCATGGGGCCACGGCGAGAGTTGGCGTGGATGGCCGATGCCGCCACGCCGGCCGATTGCGATCATCACGGCAATGGCGCAGCGCGATGAGGTCAGTTACCTGATCGAGCGGGGCCGCGATCTAGAGGCCGCGGTAGCGGCGAAAACACACGGAGGGCGTCGTCGCATGGAGGGTTCAGAGCAGCTTGAAGTGATCGTGCCGATGGTGGTCGACGTGATCGGGTCGATCAGGCCCGACCAGTTGGCCAATCCGACGCCGTGCGAGGGGTGGACCATCCGCGACCTGCTCAACCACATGATCGGCGGGGCGACCGCGTTCGCGGCGGGCTTCCGAGGCGAAGCCCTTCCGGACATGTCCGGGCCGATGCCCGACCTGGCCGGCGACGATCCCGCCGCTGCGTTCAACGCAGCCATCGCGGCGTTCGCCGAGGCCACGGCGCGACCCGGCGCGCTCGACCGCGTCCTGGAGACCCCCATCGGGGCCGTGCCGGGCCGCGAGTTCCTCCGGTTCGTCGCTCTCGACGGACTCGTGCACGGGTGGGACCTGACTCGGGCTACCGGCCAGACGTACGCGCCAGACGATGAGATCGTCGCCGTCGTCGAAGACTTCGCCGTCGGGTTCATCGCGCCGGCGCTGCGCAACGTCGCGTTCGGCAACGAAGTCGAGTCCTCTGCAACGGCGACGCGCATCGATCGCCTGGCGGCCTTCACCGGTCGCCAGCCGTAACCAACCAACAACAAGCACGCAACTCAACAAACAAGGAGAAAGCACATGCCGTACATCAATGTCCGCCTCATGGAAGACGTCCTCACCCCCGAGCAGAAGCAGACGATCGCCGAAGGGATCACCGAGACGCTCGTGCGCGTCATCGGCGAGCCGATCCGCGGCGCCACGTGGGTCCTGATCGACGACATTCGCAGCGGCCAGCTCGTCATCGGTGGCGACGCGCTCACCACCGACGGGGTCAAGCAACTCTTGGGCTCGGTACCCGCCGCCGTCTAGCGGTTCGGCGGTCGCCCGAACTGTCTGGCAGTTGCATCGCCATCAGCGTTTCTCCTTCCGCCACATGATCTTGAGGCCCGACCATGCCTCGTCGACCGCGCACACCTTGACGTCGACGAGCCCGAGTGGGAGGACGACCTCGCGGATCACGTCCTCGGTTATATCCGTCGGCAGCTTGCTGGCCTTCTTCGGCCAGCTAACCCAAAGCGACCCGTCGGGGAAGATCGCCTTGCCCAGCGCGTCGATGCGACGCTCGAGATCGGCGCGCTCCGACGTGAAGAACACGATCACCTCGGCGCCGGGCTTGACGCCGAGCTTCTGGAGGAGCGGAGTACCGCTGTAACCGGCCATAGAGTGAAGAATCATGGCCGAACATCCCGCGACCGATCCCGTCAAGCTCCTCGCGCAGTGGATGGAGTGGGAGAAGGGAAACGTCAATCCGGGCGACTTGGTCAAGGGCCTCAAGCGGGGCGGGATGCGCGAGTTCCTGGAGGCGGCGTGCATGGCGCCGGAGAGGCAAGACGCTGCCGGGTCGCCAGCGGATACCGCGTCCGCCTGACGCCCGCCCGGGGCCGCCGGCGTCGTGGGCGGCGCTACCCGCGGCCCAGCGGCGGGCGGTGACGCTCGAGCGAGTTCGGGCAGCGATGGCCAAGGAGGGTCCGTCTGAGCCTTGGCCGTGGCCGGCTGCGGAGCCTGCCGGCGATTCAAGTCAGGCTGCGGTACTCGCCGCGTTGTTCGAGGAGGACGGCGAGGCGCGCGTGATCCTCACGCGCCGCGCCGCGCACCTGCGGTCGCACACCGGCGAAGTCAGCTTCCCCGGTGGGCGCCTCGACGAGGACGAGGACGCGCTCTCCGCCGCACTGCGCGAGGCGACTGAGGAAATCGGCCTCGATCCGTCGACGGTGCAGATCGTCGGTGAGTTGTCGCCGTTGGCCACCGTCGGGTCGCGCGCCGCGATCACCCCGTTCGTCGGCGTGTTGCTGACCCGTCCAGAGTTGAAGCCCAACCCCGACGAGGTGGAACTGGCCTTCGATGTGTCGCTGGCCGAGCTGATGGCCGGGGGCGTGTTTCGCGAGGAGCGCTGGCAGTGGAACGGCCAACCCGACCGGCCGATGTACTTCTTTGATTTGCCTGACGACACGATCTGGGGGGCTACGGCCCGCATGCTCTACGAGCTGCTCGAACTCGTCGCGCTCACATGAGCCAGCCCGCCGCGCTGCTGCTGCTGTTCGTGGTGCTTCCACTCGTCGTGACGCCGATCGTGGTTGCGATCGTCGTCCGCCGCAGCCCGGATCTGCCACCGGAATACCGGACGTCGTGGCTGCTCGAACACGGTGAACCGGTAAGCGGCGAGCTGGTGTCGTGGAAGAACAAGGGCCCGTTCCTGCTCGACGGGCGGCCGATGGTGGCGTTCGTCGTTCTCGTGGCCGGCGAGCGTCTCGACTTCACACAGTCGGTGCCGCGACACGTCGTGGGCGAGTTATCCGAGGGGATGACCCTCGACGTCCGCGTTTCGCCGGACCGTCGGGCCGCCGCGATGATCCTCCCGGAGTAGGCGTGCTCTCGTTCCGCGCCGCGCTGCTCGACGACATACCCATTGTCGACGCGCTGGTTCAGTCGGCGTTCCGCGGTGAGGTCAGCCGACGTGGGTGGACGACCGAGGCCGACCTGTTCGACGGGCAGCGCACCGACGCCGCCACCCTCATCGGCGTCGCTGCCAGCCCCACCGGCATGCTGTTGGTCGCCGAGTCCGACGGCGAGGTCGTTGCGTGCTGCCAGCTCGAGCGACACGACGACGAGACGGCATACCTCGGGATGATCTCGGTGCGACCAGCGATGCAGGCCGGCGGCATCGGTAGGGCGCTCGTGGCCGAAGCCGAGCGTCGCGCCATCGTCGAGCTGGACGCGTCACGCGCCCGCATGACCGTGATCCGCCACCGTTCCGAGCTGATCGCCTGGTACGAGCGGCTCGGCTATCGGCCCACGGGGGAGACCGAGCCGTTCCCGTACGGCGACGAGCGCTTTGGAGTGCCCAAGGTCGACGACCTCGAGTTCGTCGTGCTGGAGAAACCGCTCGCGGTAGTTTGAACCGGCATGCCCACGCTGAGCTTCGAAGGTGAAACCCACGCTGAGATAGTCGGGAAGGTGCGCCGCTGGCTGGCGTCGTTGGACGCGCCGGAGGATGCGCTGACAGCGGTCGCCGCCGTCGAACGGGCGTCGGAACTCACCAAGGACGCCCTCACGGTCATCGCGCAGGCGTCGCCCGCCCCGATCCGCGAGAGCGAGTTGATGAAGGCTCTCACCCGCATGGGCTACGAGGCCACGGACCGCAACAAGAAGTCGCTCGTCGCCGGCCTCGACGCGCTGAGCGACGCGGAGGGCGGCGTCCTCAAGCGCATCGACAACGCCCGCAAGGCCGCGGCCTACGAAATGAGTTCGGCCGTCGCCAAACAGGTGCTCCGCTCCCTGCGCGGGTGACGCCGGAAAGGACCGTCGGGCTGCGTCGGCCATCGCCTTGTAGGTCTGCGGGCCGGGTACACTCGGTTGCTTCCTCTTGGAGAAGGGAAGCACATGGCTGAGGTCGAGATCGGCATCGGCAAGTCGGGCAGGCGGGCCTACGGGTTCGACGACATCGCGATCGTCCCGAGCCGCCGCACCCGCGACCCGGAGGACGTCGACATCTCCTGGGACATCGACGCGTTCAAGTTCGACCTGCCGTTGCTGGCCGCGGCGATGGACGGGGTGGTGAGTCCCGCAACCGCTATCGAGATCGGGCGCCTGGGCGGCCTGGCCGTCCTCAACCTCGAGGGCCTGTGGACCCGTTATGACGACCCCGAGTCACTGTTCGACGAGATCTCCCAGCTCGACAACGACAAGGCCACCGCCCGGATGCAGCAGATCTACTCCGAGCCGGTGAAGCCTGAGCTGGTCACCAAGCGCATCCGTGAGATCAAAGACGCCGGGGTCGTGTCCTGCGCCTCGATCACGCCGCAGCGCACCGAGGCCTACGCCAAGGCTGTGCTCGAAGCCGAGCTCGACCTGCTCGTGATCCAGGGCACGGTCGTGAGCGCCGAGCACGTCTCCAAGACCGTCGAGCCGCTCAACCTGAAGCGCTTCATCCGCGAGTTCGAGATCCCGATCATCGTGGGCGGGTGCGCCTCGTACCAAGCGGCGCTGCACCTCATGCGCACCGGCGCCGTCGGCGTCCTCGTGGGGGTGGGTCCTGGCCACGCCTGCACCACGCGCGGCGTGCTGGGTATCGGCGTTCCCCAGGCCACGGCTATCGCCGACGCCGCCGGCGCCCGCATGCGTCACCTCGACGAGACCGGCGTGTACGTGCAGGTCATCGCCGACGGGGGCATGTCCACCGGCGGTGACATTGCCAAGGCCATCGCCTGCGGCGCCGACGCGGTGATGATCGGCTCGCCGCTCACGTCGGCTCACGAAGCGCCCGGCAAGGGCTACCACTGGGGCATGGCCACGTTCCATCCCACCTTGCCGCGCGGTGCTCGGATCAAGACGTCGATCCGCGGCAGCCTGAAGGAAATCCTCGTCGGGCCCGCTCACGAGAACGACGGACGGCTCAACCTGTTCGGCGGCCTTCGTACGTCGATGGCCACGTGCGGCTACGAGACGGTGAAGGAGTTCCAGAAGGCCGAGGTCATGGTGGCCCCCGCGCTGCAGACCGAAGGCAAGGCCCTCCAGCGCGAGCAGCACATAGGCATGGGGTCCTGACCACCGCCTCCGACGATGAAGCGTTCGACACCGTTCTGGTCGTCGACTTCGGGGCGCAGTACGCGCAACTGATCGCCCGCCGGGTGCGGGAAGCCCACGTCTACAGCGAGATCGTGCCGCACGACATGCCGATCGAGCAGATGCTGGCGAAGAACCCGAAGGGCATCATCCTCAGCGGCGGGCCGGCGTCGGTCCACGTGGAGGGCGCGCCGGCCATAGACCCCGGCGTGTACGCCACCGGCGTGCCCGTGTTCGGCATCTGTTACGGCGCGCAGCTCGTCGCCCTTCAACTCGGCGGCGAGGTCGCCCGCACCGGCAAGGGCGAGTACGGGCGCACCGCGCTCGAAGTCGTCGGGCCGTCCGTGCTGTTCAAGGGCCTGCCGATGAAGCAGGACGTGTGGATGAGCCATTTCGATTCCATCGTCGCCGCGCCGGAGGGCTTCGACGTGACCGCCCGCACCGACGAAGTGCCGGTCGCCGCGCTGGAGGATCGCGAGCGCCGCATCTACGGCGTGCAGTTCCACCCTGAGGTCGCGCATACGGCGAGGGGCCAGGAGATCCTGAAGTACTGGCTCTACGACGTGGCCGAGTGCCGCCCGGCGTGGACGATGACGTCGATCATCGAGCAATCGGTCGACGCGATTCGCGCCCAGGTCGGCAAGGAGAAGGTGATCTGCGGATTGTCGGGCGGGGTCGACTCGGCGGTGGCCGCCGCCCTGGTACACAAGGCGGTGGGCGACCAGCTCACCTGTGTGTTTGTTGATACCGGCATGATGCGCGCCGGCGAGGCCGACCAGGTCGAGGAAACCTTCCGCCGCCAGTTCAAGGTCGACCTCGTGCACGTGAAGGCGGCCGACCGTTTCATCGACGCGTTGGACGACGTCATCGATCCGGAGAAGAAGCGCAAGACGATCGGCGAGACGTTTATCCGCGTGTTCGAAGAGGTGGCAACGGAGTTCGGCCGAGCGAGCGCCAGCGAGCCGGACGACGATGGGGTGGGGGTGCGCAGCCCCCGGGTGATCGAGGATGCACGTTTTCTCGTGCAGGGCACGCTCTATCCCGACATCATCGAGAGCGGCACGAAGGACGCGGCGAAGATAAAGAGCCACCACAACGTCGGCGGCCTGCCCGATGACATGAACTTCGAGTTGGTGGAGCCACTCCGCAACCTTTTCAAGGACGAGGTGCGGGCGATGGGCGAGGAGCTGGGCCTGCCCGAGGAGATCGTGTGGCGGCAGCCATTTCCGGGTCCCGGTCTGGCGGTGCGGATCGTCGGCACCGTCACTCGCGACCGCCTCGACGTGCTGCGCGCCGCCGACGCCATCGTCACCGAGGAGATCAAGCGGGCCGGCCTCTACCGCGAGCTGTGG
>JACDEA010000137.1 GCA_013816725.1 Actinomycetota bacterium | reverse complement strand
GGGCCGGTCCGTGCCGACGCGGATGCGGTGCGGGCGGTTGTCCATCAGGTCGCGTATCTCGCGGAAGTCGCCCTCGGCCAGTAGCCGACCCTGACCCATGACGACGACGCGTGAACCGAACCGCTGCACCTCGTCGAGCACGTGGCTCGAGACGATGACCGTGCGACCGGCCTCGCCCAGGCGCATGAACAACTGGATCATCCGCAGCCGTTGCCGGGGATCGAGGCCCTCGAGCGGTTCGTCGAGCACGATCACGTCGGGCTCGTGGACCAGAGCGGCGGCCACCTTGATGCGCTGGCGCATCCCCTTGGAGTAGGCCCGCAGCGGCCGCCCGTCGGTCGGATCCAGGTCGACCAGCTCGATGGCGGCGGCGGCGGCGCGCGATCGGTCGCTCACGCCGCTGAGGTCGGCCGCCATCTCGACGAACTGCTGCGCGGTCAGAACTTCGATGACTGCTTCCTGCTGCGGCACCAGGCCGATGTCGGCGAAGACCGCCGGGTCGCGGCGCGGGTCGCGGCCCTTGACCCGCACCTGCCCCCGCGACGGCGACGTCAGCCCGCACATGAGCCGCAACACCGTCGACTTGCCGGCGCCGTTCGGGCCGAGCAGCGCGGTGACGCCGGGCGTGATCGACAGCGTCAGTTCCGACACGGCGACGACGCCGGTGAACCACTTGCTGACATCGGTGAACTCGATCGTCGGCGGGGCCGCGTCGCTCATCGCGTGACCTGGAGGCTGCGGTAGCGGTGCCACGCCAGCGCCGCGCCGATCAGGAACCAGGCCAGCGCGGCGCCGGCCAGGGCGGCGGTGCCCGCATGGAAGTCCTGGAGCGGCGGCTCGCCGTGGATGCGCCGGGTCAACTCGAACGGCCCGCGGCTGGGGCTCAGTGCCAGCACCCAGTCGGGTGCCTTGGCGCCGAACACGAGCACGGCGGTGACGGCGTTGACGGCGAAGACGAAACCGAACGTGCCGGCCGACGCGACCGCCCGCCGGTCGGTGAGGCTCGACGCGGCGACGGATAGCGCCGAAAAGAACGCGGCGAGCATGGCGCCCGATCCGACGATGCGCAGCAGTATCAGTGCGAGGCCGGCCGGCCCCTTCGGGCCCGAGTTCTGAAGGCTGAGACCGACGAGTAGGAGCAGAGGTGGGCCTAGCGTGACGAACAGCAGCGCGATGAAGATCGCCGTCGCCTTGGCCGCCAGGTAGCGCGAGCGCGTGAGCGGCGCGGCCAGGTACAGGCTCAGCACACCCGAGCGGCGGTCGGGGCACATCGCCTCCGGCGCGACGAACACGACGAACAGCAGGACGGCGGCGGTGATGAAGCCGTAGAAGTCGCCGTAGGTCGGCAGCGCGTTCTCGCTGAGTTGGCGCGGGAGAAACGCGGCGAGGCCGACGAACACGGCGGCGGGGACGTAAGCGATCGCCGTGGCGAGTATCGGGAGGACCTTGGTGCGGGCCGGGCGGTGGAGGCCGAAAACCCGTTGCAGCGTGTGGGTGACGACGGCGCGGAACGCGTGGGCCGGGCCGAGCCGCGCGCCGTCGTAACGCCGGTACCCGCTGTCGTAGATCCTGCTGGCGGCGGTCACGCAGCGCCGTCGCCGGCCGAGAGGTACACGTCTTCCAACGACGTCCGCCGCCGTTGGAGTCTCCGCACGCCGAGGTCGGCGGCGGCCAGCGCATCGCGGACCAGGTCGTACACCCGGTCGCTCTCGAGCGCGACAACCACACGGTCGCCGTCGATGACGGCGGCCACGCCTGCTCGGGCCAGATCGTCGACCAGCCGACGGCTGCCTCGGCCGTCGATCTCGACGAGAAGCTCGGCGTCGCCCGTCCTGCCCAATTCGCCGATGGTGCCGCCGGCGACGGCGCGGCCGGCGTCGAGTATCACCACCGCGTCCGATACGCGCTCGACCTCGTCGAGCAGGTGCGACGACAACACGACGTTGATGCCCAGTTCATGGCCGACCTTGCGGACCAGCGCCAGCATCTCGTCGCGCTGTACCGGGTCGAGGCCGTTGGTTGGTTCGTCGAGCAGCACCAGCTCGGGGTCGTGACTGATGGCCTGGGCCAGCTTGACCCGCTGTTTCTGGCCGGTCGACATCGTGCCGATCTGGCGGAAGCGCTCTTCGCCCAGGCCCAGCTCGTAGAGCACGTCGCTGGCCCGGGCGGTGGCTTCGCGACGCGGAAGGCCGTGCACCTGGGCGAGGTGGCGGACCAGGTCGTGCGCCGTCACGTCCGGCGGCAGGGCGTCGTGTTCGGGCGCGTAGCCGACCTGTGCGCGCACGGCCAGACCGTCGGCCCACGGGTCCATGCCCAGCACACGGAGGGCGCCGCCGTCGGCCCGGTGCATGCCCAACACCAGGCCGATGAACGTCGTCTTACCGGCGCCGTTGGCGCCGAGAAGACCGGTGACCCCGGCGCCGATCTTGAGGGTGGCCCGGTCGAGCGCTGTCGTCTTACCCCAGCGCTTCACGACATCGCTGGCGTCGACAACGGTGGGCACGGAGGCGACGTTAGGCGCGGCGGTACACCGAGACGTGCTCCGGCGTGGTGCCGGTGAAGGGCTCGCCGTTCCAACCTCCGTAGCGTTCGACGAGCTCGAGTCCCGCCAACTTGGCCATGAGGTCGAGTTCGGACGGCCACGCGTAGCGAAGGTGGATCGGGTGCAGCGCGATGTCGCCTTCGGCACTGATGGACACGTACTGCACGTCGATTCGTTGGGCGCCGATGTCGTGGCGCGCCGCCTCGATCGACACGCCGCCGTGGGCCACGTCGGCAGTGCGTAGCGCTTGGCCGTCGGTGAACCTCGTCATGTCCGGAACGAAGGTGTTCACCACGAACCGGCCACGGGCCGTGAGGTGGCGCGCCGCGTTTTCGAAGCAGCGCACCTGGTCGTCCTGGTCGAGAACGAGAAACAACGACGTGGCCACGAGGTAGACGAGCCGGTAGCGGCGGCCCATCTCGACGGCGGCCATGTCGCCAATCTCGACCCTCGCTTCGGGCCGGCGGGCCAGCAGTCGCTCGACCATGGCCGGCGACGCGTCGATGCCGTCGACCCGGACGCCGCGCTCGATGAGGGGGACGGCGAATCGTCCGGTCCCGACGGCGAACTCCAACGCCGGACCGCGTCCAGCGCGGGCGGCGAGGAACTCCACGACCTCGGGTTGGGGGCCGACTTCCTCGTCGTAGATCGAGGCCCAGCGCTCGCCGTAGTGGGCGATGTCGTAGTCCATACGGTGAGTATTCGACGTATCGTGCTCGCATGGCGAATGACTTGCGGCCGCAGTCGCGGGACGTGACCGATGGGATGGAGCGGGCGCCGGCACGGGCGATGTTGCGGGCCATCGGGATGACCGACGACGACTTCGACAAGCCCCAGGTCGGCGTGGCCACGACATGGAACGAGGTCACGCCGTGCAACATGTCGTTGAAGCGACTGGCGCAGTTCGCCAAGGAAGGCGTGCGGACGGCCGGTGGGTTCCCGATCGAGTTCAATACGATCGCGGTGTCCGACGGCATCTCCATGGGCCACGAGGGGATGCGGGCGTCACTGGTGAGCCGGGAGGTGATCGCCGACTCGGTCGAGACGATGATGCACGCCGAGCGCTTCGACGCCATGGTCACCTTCGCCGGATGCGACAAGTCGCTCCCCGGCATGTTGATGGCCGCCGCCCGGCTGAACCTGCCCGCGGTATTCATGTACGGCGGCTCGATCCTGCCCGGCCAGCATCCCGACGGACGGGCCATCGACTACGTCAGCGTCCATGAAGCAGTCGGCGCCTGCGCGGCGGGCATGTTGACTGAGAACGAGTTGGGTGAAATCGAGCGCAACGCCTGTCCTGGAGAGGGCAGCTGCGCGGGGATGTACACCGCCAACACCATGGCGTCGGTTTCCGAGGCGCTCGGGATGGCGCTGCCCGGCAGCGCGTCGCCCGCCGCCGTCGACCCGCGGCGCGAGGACTTCTCACGGCAATCGGGCGAGGCGGTTATGGCCTTGGTGGAGAAGGGGATCCGCCCTCGACAGATCATGACCAAGGAGGCGTTCGAGAACGCGATCGCCGTGGTCAACGCGGTCGGCGGATCGACGAATCTGGTGCTCCACCTTCTCGCCATCGCCAACGAGGCGCAGGTCGAGTTGGAGCTGGAGGATTTCAACCGGGTCGCCCGCCGGGTGCCGCACATCGGCGACACCCGCCCCGGGGGTCGCTACCACATGCTCGACGTCGATCGGGTGGGCGGCGTGCCGATGGTGATGCGCGAGTTGCTCGACGCCGGCCTGATCCACGGCGACTGCCTCACCGTGACCGGCAAGACGCTGGCTGAGAACCTGGCCGAGCTGGACCCTCCCAAGCCCGACGGCGAAGTCGTCCATCCGTTGTCGAATCCCATTCACGCCGATGGCGGCATCATCGTGCTCACCGGCTCGCTGGCGCCCAAGGGCAGCGTCGTGAAGACCGCGGGCATCGACACGCGTCATTTCGAAGGACCGGCGCGGGTCTTCGACGGCGAAGACGGCGCCATGGAGGCGGTCCTCGCCGGGTCGATCGAGCCGGGGACCGTCATCGTCATCCGCTACGAAGGCCCCAAGGGCGGGCCGGGCATGCGGGAGATGCTGGCCGTCACCGGCGCGCTCAAGGGCGTGGGCCGGGGTGGCGACTGCGCCCTCCTCACCGACGGCCGCTTCTCGGGCGGAACCCACGGTTTCTGCATCGGCCACATCGCGCCGGAAGCAGTCAGCGGCGGGCCCATCGCGTTGGTACGCGACGGCGACCGCGTCGTCATCGACATCAACCAGCACCGGATCGACCTCCTCGTCGGCGACCTGGAGCTGAAGAAGCGCAAAGAGGACTGGAAGGCCCCGCCGCCCCGCTACACCACCGGCGTGCTGGCCAAGTACGCGCGGCTGGTCACCGGCGCCGACCGCGGCGCCATCACCGAGCCCTGACTACGCCGGCAAGTGTCGGTGCCCAGTTACCAAATAACGCGACCTGACACCGACACATGGCTCTCGTCAGACGGGCGTCGAGTTGAGCCACGCCCCGTGCGGGTGGCACACGCCTAGCGCCGTCGCCGTTTTCCGACCGGCCCGGTACGTGATCTCGCCGACGAGCGTCATCGGGCCCCGGTCGACGTCGAAGCCGGGGACGACGCCCGGCGCCTCGGCCGAGATCCACGTGAGATCGCGTTGGCCGCCCATCTCGTCGAGCAGCGCAAAGAACGCGGCGCGCTCGTCGCGCAAGAAGTAGGTGACGACCCAGGTATGGAAGACGACGAGGTGCGCGTCATCGGGTATGCCCGCGGCGACCGCCGGCAGCGTGTCGAGCGCGTCACCGGCGACCAGAGCCGGTGGATCCCGCCGGGCCACGGCGACCGCCTGTTCGAGCCGCTCGACCCGCTCGGCCTGGTCGGCGAAGACGCAGGCGCGCAGCCAGCGCACCGCCTCGTCGTTGTGCACGTCGACCGGCTCGCGGTCGATCCCCACACGGGACGCGACGTGCGGGAAACGGTCGGGCACGAGCGCACTCGTACACCGGAGCACGGGCTGGCCGGTGCCCAAGCGCCGCCCGTCGCCGTAGTCATAGCCATACCGGTCGAACAGGAGATTCAGGCCGGCACTGGCGCCGACCTCGACCAAGGCCAGCGGCTCCGGGGGCCGCAACAGGACGGGCAGCAGGACAGCGGAGCGACCCACCTCGTTGGTCTGCGTCGCTCGCGTCTCGATGATCTCGATGAGCGCATCGCGGTTGTCGAAGCAGAACGCCCGAAACCGGTCGACGTCGTCCATCCCCCCGAGGTAGTTGGCCGCGGCGAGGAACAGCACGGGCCGGCGCTGGCCGGGGCGGGCTCGGGCCAACAACCCGAGGAGTTCGGTGTCCTCGGCGATCTGCAGCGACAGCGACTCGTACAACGGCGAGTACCCGCGGCAGTCGACCTCGGCGAACGACACGAAGCGCCGGGCCAGTTCCGCGACGTCGGTCATGTGTGCCTGCGGCTCGCTCACCGTTCGACAACGTAGGGCGAACGTGCGACACTGACCGGCGATGTCCGCTCTTCACACGCTCGTAGTTGTAATCGTCACGTAGCGCACGCGGACATACGCGCGTGCGCCACGACCTCCCAGCCGGGAGGTCGTTTTCGTTTCAGGCAGAGATCAGGGAGAGAGTTGACGCAATGGAGATGAACGGAGGCCAAGCCCTCATCAAGTCGCTCGAGATGGAGGGCGTCGAGGTGATGTTCGGGTTGCCGGGCGGAGCGATCCTGCCTGTATACGACCCGATCATCGATTCGCCCATCCGTCACATCCTCGTGCGCCACGAGCAGGGCGCCGGCCACATGGCCGAGGGCTACGCGCACGCCACCGGCCGCCCCGGCGTGGCCATGGTCACCAGCGGCCCAGCGGCGACGAACATCGTGACCC
>JACDEA010000136.1 GCA_013816725.1 Actinomycetota bacterium | reverse complement strand
CTGCCGCAGTTCGTCCACGTCGCCGGTCAGCCCACCGAGGAGACCGTCGAGGCTGAGATCGAGATCGCGGTGGCCGAGCAGACGAGGAAGAAGGCGACCAAGAAGACAACGAAGAAGGCCGCCAAGACGACCGCACCGGACAAGGCCGTCAAAAAGAAGCCAGCGGAAAAGAAGCCAGCAGAGAAGAAGCCGGCGGCCAAGAAGAAGGCAGCCGACAAGAAACCAGCAGCCGAGAAGAAGCCGGCGGCCAAGAAGGCGGCGGAGAAGAGGGCGGCGGCGACCAAGAAGGCGGCCGTCAGAAAGAAGTCCTGACTGCTCGGGAACTCGACGTTTGCTGGAAAGGCGGGAGACAATCGTGCGCATCGCGACATGGAACGTGAACTCCCTCAAGGCGCGATTGGGCCGGGTGGAGGAGTGGCTCGCCTACGCGCAACCCGACATCTTGTGCATGCAGGAGACCAAGCTGGCCGACGCCGCTTTCCCGGCGCTGACGTTCCACGCGCTGGGCTACGAGACCGCGCACCACGGCAACGGGCGTTGGAACGGCGTCGCCATCCTGAGCCGGGTCGGCCTGACCGATCCCGTCGCCGGTTTCTCCGGTGAGCGCGAGGACGACATCGTCGAGAGCCGTTTCCTGTCGGCCACCTGCGGGGGGATCCGCGTGTCGACCGTGTACGTACCAAACGGCCGGGCGGCCGGGACCGAGCACTACGAAGCCAAGCTCGCGTGGCTCGAACAACTGCGGACACACCTGGCGGAGTCGTGCGATCCTGAGACAAAGGTGGCGATCTGCGGCGACTTCAACATCGCCCCGGACGACCGCGACGTGTGGGACGCGACAAGCGCGCACGGCGCGACCCACGTGAGCGAGCCCGAGCGCAAGGCGTTGACCGCGATCAAGGAGTGGGGCATGACCGACGCGTTTCGACTCGTCTACGACGACGACCGGCTCTTCTCGTGGTGGGACTACCGCGCCGGCGACTTCCACCAGGGCCGAGGCATGCGCATCGACCTCATCTTGGTCACCAAGATGCTGGCCGAGCGCCTGCGATTCGCGTTGATCGACCGCAACGCCCGCAAGGGCAAGCTCCCGTCGGACCACGCGCCGCTGTTCGTGGACATCGATGTCTGAGGGCGACGTGCCGCTCGACCACCGGGTTCGCGAGCTGCTCGAGAGCGACGTCAACCCCCGCCGGGCCGAGATGCGGCGCGCCGCCGATTCGGTGCGGTCGGTCATCGACCGGATGTTCGCGACCAAGGCTCCGGAGGATGCCTTGGCCGACGTGACCGCGCTCGTGTCGCAGGCCGCCGCCATCCTCGCCCGTTACCCGCGCAGCCGCCCGTTCGAAGGCTTTCCCGAAGCGGCCAACGCCGGGGACCCGCACGCCTTCTTCGACCACAGCCCGTTCGCCGGCCGGGCCAACCCGCTGGCGCCGCCCATCGAGATGGAGATCAAGGACCAGACCGTGGTCGGCCGCGTGCACTATGGCGCGGCCTACGAGGGGCCGCCGGGCTCGGTTCATGGCGGCCACATCGCGGCCGCCTTCGACGAGGTGCTCGGGATGGCGCAGTCGCTGGGCGGCCAGCCGGGCATGACCGGCACGCTCACCATCCGTTACCGCAAGCCGACCCCACTCAAGACTGCGCTGCGAATCGAGGCCGGCATCGACCGCATCGAGGGGCGCAAGACGTTCACTACCGGCGCCATGTACGCCGGCGACCTCCTCACCGCCGAGGCCGAGGCGGTGTTCATCCGGGTCGACATGGCTCGCATCGCCGAACTCATGGCCGGACGCCTGGCCGAGTAACGCCGCGCCGGTCACCCCGGGTTCCGGCGGCGCTGCTACGGTCGTGCGCTACGTCCTGCGCACCAAAGCGGCCGGCGCGGACGTGAAGCTGGCGGGAGGTACGTGATGGCGAAGCAGGTGCGGTTGCTGGTGGCGATGATCCTCGCGATCGGCGGCGTCGTATGGCTGACTGGTTCGTCGGCGGTGGGCGCCGCCCAGACGTGCCCGGTGGCCACGTCGTCCACGTCGTCGACCTCGACCTCGACGACGGTCGCCTCTACGACGACCAGTTCCACCGCGGCGAGCAGCACGACCAGTTCCACCGCGGCGAGCAGTACGAGCAGCTCCAGCAGCTCCAGCAGCTCCAGCAGCACGAGCACGACCGCGGGTTCGAGCACCACGTCGTCGACCACGGTGGCGCCCGCGTTCCAGCCGGCGTCGATCACGGTGTCGCCGACCACGGTGGCGCCCGGGGGCCAGCTGACGGTGGCCGGCCGGTGCTACGCGCCCAACGTCGACGTCACGGTCACGCTCAACAGCAACCCGGTGTTTCTCGGCGCGGTTCGCACCGACGCCAACGGGAGCTTCACCGCTCGGTTCGTGATCCCGGTCCGCACCGCCCGCGGTCCGCACACCATCACCGCGACCGGCTCGTCGGACACGGCGTCGGCCGCGCTCACCGTCGGGACGCCGGGCGGGTTCGCCGTCACCGGAACCAACCTCACGCTGACGGGGATCGCGGTCACCACGCTGTTCGCCGGGTTGGTCCTGCTGGCCGGTCGGCGCCTGGGCGACCAGAACGACGAGCTAGCCCGCCAGATCTGAGGACCGCAGCGCCGTCAGGCGCCGGCGGGCACGAGGAGCCGACGGCGCTCGATGTCGGCCGGACCGTCGAAATTGGTCCAGTTGTCATCGATGGCAACTGGCATCGGGAGGGCGACGGCGCCGGCTCCCGCGAACGGGCGAGTGGTGCGGGGCTTGGACGTGCCGCTGCTGCCGCCCCGGCCCCGGTAGATCAGGAGCCCGCCGACCGGGTCGGGGACGGCGTCGAGGGCGATCTGCACGACGAGCAACTGGCGGAAGCGCTCCCAGTCGTCCTGGTCGGCAAAGGCCAACTCGAACACGACGCCCCACGACGTGGAGTGCCAGTTCCAGTCGGTACTGCCGGTGGAAACGGCCGCCTCGACGAGGCTGTCGCCGTAGGACGTCACCCACGACGACGCGGAGAAACGTCCGTCGAAGACTTCGATCGACATCCAATACGGCACGGGCGAAATGTTACCTATCCGGTCAGGTGGGTGCGTAATTTGGCCAGCCCCGACCCCAGAGCGGACCGCACGTCGGCCCGGGCCACGCCCAGGTCGCCGCGGATTTCCTTCATCGATCGTGGCGAGGCCCCGGTGAGGCCGTAGTGGGCCTCGATGACCTGCCGCTCCAGGGGTTCGAGGTCGTCGAGGAGGTGCGTTTCCACTTGCAGCGACAGCACGTCGTCGTCCACGGCCGCGCCGAAGTCGATCTCCTCGCGGCGCTCATCGTGGTATGGCCACCCGTCCTCGGTGGGCCAGTAACTCATGGTTCTGTTCTCGCGCCGACCGCCCGCCGCGTCAACCGTCCGATCGGGTGAGATAGCGCTCCATGGCCGCCGCTTCGGCTTCGGCGTGCTCCTTCAAGCCGGTCACGATCGCCCGCTCGACCCGCCCGCCGACCAAGGCCATGTGCACCTTGACGACACCTTGGGTGACGCGACGGGTGACCGCGTCGCCGTCGGCGAGGAGGCGCGTGGTGCCCGACGCGCTGAGCCGGTCGGGGTAGTGATCGGGGAGGATCCGCCAGTGGCTGTGATGCGCCGCCCCGTCGAACCGCGACTCGAGGATCCACGTGATCTTCTTCGGGTCGACCACGGCGCGAACTGCCGACGACAACTCGCCGGTGAACACGTAGCGCACCTCCTGCTCGACGACATCCCCCTCGCGGTGCTGGCCCAGCAATTCGGCGTTGCCGATCTTGGGCAGCGACGCCAACTCGGCGATGAACGCCGGGTCGGTCTGCGCGGCCTCGACGTGGGGGAGCGGCGCGCCGATGCGTTGCTCGAGGCGGAAGTCCACCGCAGGAGTCTTACGCGGCGCCGTGCTCCGCGACCACGGCGAGGAGATCCTCGCCGTAGCGAGCGGCCTTGACCGGGCCCAGCCCGGGGAGCGACAGCAGCTCGGCTTCGGTGCGGGGCCGGGCCTCGGCCACCGCGGCCAGCGTGGTGTCGTGGAAGATCACGTAGGCGGGAACGTTGGCCGCCTTGGCCGCCGAGGTGCGCCAGACCTTGAGCGCGGCCAGCACCGGCGGGTCGGGCTCGCCTTTACTGCTGTTGCCCCGCCCCTTGGGCAGCTTCGTGCGGGCGCTGGCCAGGCCGCTGCGCTGGCCCGTCCGGGTAAGGGCCGGGCGCCCTTCGAGACGAGCCCGGGCGTCCTCGATGAGGTCGAGCCAGGCCGACGGCTGCCGGGGAACGGCCTTGGTGCCGAAGGTGCGCCGGGCCGCCCACGTGCAGTGCAGCTCGCGCTGGGCCCGGGTGACGGCGACGTAGAGCAGCCGCCGTTCCTCGGCCTGCGCGTCGGGCGACTCGGCTCTGCCGATCGGGACCAACCCGCGTTCGAGCCCGGCCACGAACACGATCGGCCACTCGAGGCCCTTGGCCCGGTGGAACGTGGTGATCTCCACGCTGTCGGTGGCCTCGCCCGGGGTCTCGCCGCTGATGGTGGCCACCAGCCAGGCGTTGAACGCGGCGGCGGTAGGGGCGGGGTCGAGGGCGGCGAACTCGGCGGCCAGCCGCAGCAACGCCTCGAGGTGCAGGCGGCGCTCGTCGGTGTCGGTGAGGTCGGCCACGTCGGCTTCGAGGTCACGCGACCATGCGGCGAAGCTGCTCGCTTTGCGCAGCGTGCCCAGTGCGTCCTTGACCTCGGCCTGCTGAAGGAAGGCGCCGCCGCTGCGGACCCGGAAGGGAACGCCCGCCGCGCCGAACGCCTCTTCGAAGAGCACCCCTTGCGCGTTGGTGCGGGTGAGCACCGCCATCTCGCGCCATCGCGTGCCGGCGCCGTGGGCCCGGCGCAGGGCCCGGGCGACACCGCGGGCTTCCTCCTGATCACTGTCGAACGACCGCACGATCGGCACCGGCCCGGCGTCGAGCGTGGGCTCGAGCCGGCCGCGCTCGAGCACGGCGTTGGCCACGGCGAGGATCTGGGGCGTGGAGCGGTAGTTGGCCGTGAGTTCGACGACGTCGGCGCCCGGGAAGCGGCGGGTGAACTCGGTGAGGTAGGACGGGTCGGCGCCGTTCCACGAGTAGATGGCTTGGTTCGGGTCGCCGACGACGCACAGGTCGGGGCGGCCGTCGTCGCTCATCCAGCCGCTGAGGAGACGGAACTGCACGGGGTTCACGTCCTGGAACTCGTCGACGAACAGGTGCCGGAACCGCCACCGCTGCGCGGCGGCGAACGCGGTGTCGTCCTCGATGGCCTTTACGCACCGCCACAGCAGGTCGTCGAAGTCGACCAGACCCTTGCGCTTCTTCTCGTCCTCGTAGCGGCGGTAGATGGCGCCGACCTCGGCCAGCGGGAGCGGGGGCGTGCGGGCTGCCTGTTGCGCGGCGGCCGCGTAGCGCTCGGGGTTGATCATGCGGGCTTTGGCCCACTCGATCTCGCCGGCGATGTCGGCCGGCTGGACGCCGGCGGACTGGCGGCTGCGGCCGCGGAGCAGCGGGCCGATGATGCGGACCTTGCGGTCGAGGAGTGCGGGCGGGCGCTCACCCACGTCGGCCCAGCGCTGGCGCAACTGCGCATAGGCCAGGCTGTGGAAGGTGCCGGCGGCCACGCCGTCGCGCACGCCCAGCGACCGTAGCCGGGTGCGCAGCTCGTCGCCGGCCTTGCGGGTGAAGGTGACGGCCACAACGTGGCCGGGCGTGGCCGTGCCCGTGGCCAGGCGGTGGGCGATGCGGCGCGTGAGCACCCGGGTCTTGCCCGAGCCGGCCCCGGCCAGGATGCACAGGGGCTGCGATTCGCTCTCGACCGCCCGCTGCTGGGCGGCGTTCAGGTCCACCCCACGCAAGGTAACGACGGGGTGTAACAAACCCGCGGATCCCTGGCCCGGGCCTGGCCCGGGACGCGGATCGACCCCAAGTAGCCGGTGGCCTTCGCCTCCGCGCTTCTTGGGGTCGAACCTGCGAGCCTCCGCCTCCGGCACGCCCGGTGCCTTACGGCGACCAGGCGGGCCTGACGGTGGTGGCCCGATAACCGCCCTCTCCCGGCGGTGCCAAGCGGGCCGGTGGCTGGATGCCTTCGGTCCCCGTCGGCGTCGTCGTTCGAGCGCGGAGTACTTCCCACTCAACACGCATGCGCCGTCGCCGTCAATAGTCAACTGTGGCTAGCGTCGCCCGCCGATGCTGCAAGCGTTCGCCGGCGGCCGGCTCTTCGGCGAGCAGTTCGGCACCGGCTCGCCGTGGGCCGTCGCGCTGCACGGCTGGGGCCGCACCCACACCGACTTCGCCGCCGTGTTGCGCGGCCTCGACGCCGTCGCGTTCGACCTCCCCGGCTTCGGTGCCACGCCGCCGCCCGCCATCGCGTGGGGCTCGCCCGACTACGCCGAGGCCGTCGCCGCGGCGATCAGCGCGCCGGCT
>JACDEA010000135.1 GCA_013816725.1 Actinomycetota bacterium | reverse complement strand
GGACCGGCGCAGGCGCCGGCGCCGGCGCGATCGGCGGCTCGGGCTCGGCCGCCGTCGACCCATCGCTGGCCGGGTACTCCTTCAGCGGACTGTCGTGGCAGCTCGTGCTCTTCCTCCTGATCGCCAGCGTCCTGGTCGCCCGATGGCTGCGGCGCTTCTTGCAAGCGAGGCTCTTGTCATGACGATGGAACTTGCCCCTGAGCAACGCGGCACCCAGCAGCGCGTGCTCGACCGCCGGGCCCGCTTCCGCGACGCAGTGGTGCGCCTATCCGAGCGAGCCCAGTCGGCCGAGCTGGTTCGTCTGTTGTTGTTCCCCGGCGCGCTGGCCGTCGTCCTCGGATTCGGCTTCATGATCCTCGGGTGGTACGGCGCGTCGCACACGGCGCGTCAGATCGAACAGCTGCCGTACCTGATCTCCGGCGGGCTCATCGGCCTCGCGCTGGTGATGCTGGGCGCGCTGCTCCTGTCGTCGGCGATCTGGATGACGATGCTTCAGCGGTACCAGGCCGATCAGGAGGATCGTCACACTCGTCAGCTCGAGGAGCTGCGCGCCGAGCTAGCCCCGCGGCGGCGGGCTCGGTGAGCGAACCACACGCGTTGCTCGACGAACGCGTGGTCATCGTCACCGGCGCCGGACGCGGACTCGGCCGGGCCGAAGCCTTCGAGGTGGCCGGCCAAGGGGCGCGGGTCGTCGTCAACGACATGGACGGCGACGAGGCCGCCGCGGTGGTCAAGGAGATCGAGGCCGGTGGGGGTGAGGCGATAGCCGACGTGGGCGACGTCGCCGATTGGGATCACGCGCAAGCACTCATCAAACTGCCGGTGGAGCGTTGGGGCCGTCTCGACGGTGTGGTGAACAACGCCGGCATCCTGCGCGACCGGATGATCTTCAACATGGGCGAGGACGAGTGGGACGCCGTCATCAATGTCCACCTCAAGGGTCACTTCTGCATGTCGCGGTGGGCGTGCGCCTACTGGCGGGACCAGGCCAAGGCCTGCGGTGGCGTTGCCTACGGGCGCATCGTCAACACCGCGTCTGAAGCGCTCTTCGGTAGCCCCGGCCAACCGAACTACGCGTCGGCCAAGGCTGGCATCGTCGCGCTGACGGGGTCGATCGCCCGCGGCATGGAGCGTTACGGCGTCGCCGCCAACGCCATCTGCCCGCGTGCGCTCACGCGGATGACCGAACAGCTGAACGGGTTCGACGATCTCGGCCCCGAGAAGGTGGCCCCCCTGGTCGCCTACTTGCTGTCGCCGGCGGCCTCGCACATCAACAACCGCACGTTCATCGTCTACGGCCGCATGATCACGCTGCTCGCCCCGATGGCCGAACAGCAGCGGTGGGACGCCGATGCCGACTGGACGCCCGGGCTCGTCGCCTCAACGTTGGCCGGGTTACAGTCGTAACTAGAACCGATTCTATTTTCCTAGCGAGGGCCCGCCGATGAGCATCACTGACGAGATCAACCTCCTGAGCCGGGATCGCTTCGTCGACGGCGTGCCCCACGAATGGTTTACGTGGCTGCGAAACAACGCGCCCGTGTACCACCACAGCGAGCCCGACGGGCCGGGGTTCTGGGTCGTGACCAAATACGACGACGTCGTGCACGTGGGCAAGGACTCCAAGACGTTCTCCTCCGACCAGGAGCGGGGCGGCGTGGTACTCATCGAGGAGCCGCCTCCGGGGGAGAGCAACCAAATCGAGGGTGGCGGCAAGCTGATGCTGACCACCGACCCGCCCGAACACACGCGTTACCGCAAGCTCGTGAACCGCGGCTTCACGCCCCGCATGATCAACGCGCTCGAGAAACACATCCGCGAAGAAGCCGCCGACATCATCGACAAGGCGATCGCGAAGGGCGGGGCCGACTTTGTTGTGGATATAGCCGCCGACCTACCGCTGCAAGCGATCGCCGAACTGATCGGGGTGCCGCTCGAAGAGCGCGGGAAGCTTTTCGAATGGTCCAACCGCATGATCGGCAGCGAGGACCCCGAGTACGCCGTCACCCGTGAGGAGGCGATGGGCGCCAGCATCGAGATGTTCATGTACGCCCAGGCGCTGGCCGAGCAGCGCAAGGCGGAGCCGCGCCAAGACATCATGACCACGCTCATCGAGTCCGAGATCGACGGGGAGAAGCTGTCGGAGATGGACTTCAACCTGTTCTTCTTGTTGCTCGCGGTGGCCGGCAACGAAACGACTCGCAACGCCATCTCCCACGGCATGCATGCGCTGCTTCAGAATCCCGAGCAGTACAAGGAGATGGTGCAGGACCCGTCGCTCTGCACGAGCGCAACCGAGGAGATCGTGCGGTGGGCCTCGCCGGTCATGTACTTCCGCCGCAATGTCACCCAGGACACCGAGTTGCGTGGGCAGGCACTGAAGGCCGGCGACAAGCTGACGATCTATTACATCTCGGCCAACCGGGACGAGGACGTCTTCGACGAGCCGTTCACCTTTGACATTCACCGCGACCCGAACCCGCACATCGGCTTCGGCGGCGGCGGTCCCCACCACTGCCTGGGCGCCAACCTGGCCCGACTCGAGATCCGCGTGCTGTTCGAGGAGCTGGCCCAGCGGGCGCCTCACATCACGCAGGCGGGCGGCGCCGAGCGGCTGCGCTCCAACTTCATCAACGGCATCAAGCACCTCCCCGTCAAGTTCGGGTAGCGCGTGTCGCTCCCCCTCGAGGGCGTCCGCGTTGTCGACGCGGTCGAGGAGAAGGGAGAGCTGTGCGGGCGACTGCTGGCCGATCTCGGCGCCGACGTTGTGCGGGTCGGCCCGGCGCGGGACTCGTATGACTTCGCGGTTCGCAACGCCAACAAGCGGGGCATCGCTATCGAGGACCGCGATCGGTTCCTCGCCGGGGCCGACGCCTTTCTGACGTCGGTGTCGCCCACCGCCGCGGTGATGCAGGACCACCCGCATCTCGTCATCACCGCCATCACCGACTTCGGCCTGACCGGACCGTACCGCCACTACGTCGGCACCAACGCGGTGATGGTGGCCATGGGCGGCATGTTGTTTCGCAGCGGCACGCTGGACCGGCCGCCGCTACTCCCGCCCGGCAACCTTGCCTATGACGTCGCCGGCGTAAGCGCTGCGTTCGCCACGCTGGCGGCGCTGTGGCAGCGGCGGCCGCAGCTGATCGACGTGTCGGTGATGGAGTCGGTCCTCCAGATCACCGACTGGTCGCTGCCGGGATTCGCCGTGGAAACTGGCGTCGATCCCTTGCGGAGCGGGTCCGGTCCCGTCTATTCGATCTACCCGTGCAAGGACGGGTACGTGCGGGTGATCGTGCTCAGCCCGCGGCAGTGGGCGGCGATGCGCGAGTGGCTGGGTAACCCGCCCGAGTTGGAGGGTGCCGAACTCAACGGCCTGCTGGGCCGCCTCGGCATCCAGGCCACGGTGATCGATCCGCTCTACATCGAGCTGTTCTCGAAGTACGGCGCTGCCGAGCTGGCCGACGAAGCCCAGCGCCGCGGCATCGTGATCACGCCCGTGCTCCGGCCCGACCAGGTGCTGGAGACGCCGCACTACATCGAGCGGGGGACGTTCGTCGACGCCGCTCTGTTGCCTGGACGGCGCGGCAAAGTCGCATCCGGCGTCTTCGAGATCGACGGCCAGCGGGCCGGCTTCCGCCACCCCTTCGCGCCCGCGCCACCGGGCGAGTGGTCACGAACCGGTGTGGACACCCCGGTTCGTGACATCTCGCCGGCGCGACCGTTCGAGGGGCTGCGCGTCATCGACTTCGGCATCGGGGCGGTCGGGGTGGAGGCGGCGCGGTTGCTGGGCGAGAACGGGGCCGACGTCATCAAGATCGAGAGCCGAACGTCGCCCGACTTCATCCGCGTGGTTCTCGGCAGCGAGATGAACGCTTCGTTCGCGTCGTCGAGCCGGGGCAAGCGCAGCTTCGGCGTGAACGTCAAGACGCCCGAGGGCCTTGATTTCGTGCGACGGTTGATCGCCGGCGCCGACGTGCTCATCGAGAACTCGGGCACCGGCGTCATGGACGCGCTGGGTCTCGGATGGTCGGTGTTGCACGAGCTGAATCCTCGACTGGTCATGGTGAGCAGCCAGTTGATGGGGTCGCGCGGTCCGTGGAAGGACTGGCGGGGTTACGGCCCGTCGACCCGGCCGCCCAGTGGAATGACGTACCTCTGGAACTGGGCAGACGGCCCGTCGGCCGCAGGGACAAAGCCCGGCCCGTCGGCCGCAGAGACACAGCAGAGCGCGCCGCCGGGATCATTTGCCGTGCATCCCGACCACCTCGTCGGGCGCGTGTGCGCGGTCGGCGCGCTGGCCGCGTTGATCGGCGGGCAACGAAATGGTGACAGCGGGCGCCATGTCGAGGTCGCCCAGGTCGAGACGATCATCAATTTCCTCGCCGACATCCTGCTCGAGGAGTCGGTCGAACCCGGTAGTGCCCAGCCCGTGGGCAACAAGGCGGCCCGGCTCGTGAAGTGCGCGGGCGACGAGCGTTGGGTCGTCGTCGACAGCGGGGCCGACATCGAGATCGACGGGGAGGCGTGGGCACTGCGGTCCGACCGCGATCTGGTGGCCGAGCTGCAAGCCCGAGGGGTTGCTGCTGGTTACGTCGTGTACCCGAGCGACATGTGCACCGACCCGCACCTCGTGGCCCGCGGGTATCCGCGCCAGGTCGACCAACCGGGCCACGGCCGCATGTGGCTCGAGGGCCCTGCGTTCCACGCCACCGGCATTCCCGAGCCCATCGTGGCGCCGGCGCCGGGCCACGGCGAGCACACCCGTGAGATCGCCCGCGACCTCCTCGGGCTGACCGACGCCGCAATCGAGAAGGCCCTCGAGAACGGTGTCCTCGAGGGCCCGCTCAGTGGTTGACGCTGGTCTAGAAGGTGGCTGGGGTCGCGCACTCGCCGGTGCGACCCGACGCCGTGTTGGGCCGCCCGCCGTTTGTCGCCGCCGGGTTGTTGCCCGAGCACTGGAGCCAGCCGGCGATGCGGTTCCCACCGATGACCGTGGCGCCGCCCGACGTGTTCGTCACCTGCATGCCGTTACGGACGCTGTTTCCGAGGAACTGTATGCCAGCTCGGTTCCCGGACAGGCCGACCGAACCGCTGATGCTGTTAGCGGCACAGCCCGCTCCGAACGGGTCACCAATCGTGAGCGCCCCGGTGGCGCCGGAGATCGTGATTCCCAGGATCGTGTTGCCGCAGGCGACGATCGTCCCAGCGCTGCCATACGAGTTGAGGTAGCCGTTGAGGTTGGATCCGACGATTGACAACCGCGCTCCAGCGGGCACGTCGACGCCCCCGTTGATGTTGGCGTTCGTGATGCACGTGGTGCCGGTGGGGGACACGCTGTATGACCCGTTGTACCAACCGGTGAGGTTGTAATCACAGGTCAACGTGCGCGACAGCGGCGCCGACGTACTCGGGTTGAAGTTGGCGTCGCCCAGATACGTAGCGGTGATGCTGTGTACGCCCCCGCCCAGCGTGGACGTGGTGAGCGTGGCCGCCGTCCCCGAGAGCGGTACCGGCGGTCCTAGCGTCGTGGCGCCGTCGTTGAACTGCACGGCACCAGTCGGCGTGCCCGCGCCGGGGGCTACCACCGCGACGGCCGCGTTGAAGGTCACCGGGTGACCCAGCGTGGTCGGGTTGGCGGTGGGCGACGTCAACGTCGCCGCGGTGGTCGCCTTGTTCACGGTGTGCGTGATTGGCGACGAAGTCTTCGGGTTGAACGCACCGTCGCCGGCGTAGGCCGCGGTCACGCTGTGGCTGCCGACGCCTAGTGCCGAGGTGGTCAACGACGCGACGTCGGGACTGCCGCCGTTGAGCGCCGGCGCGCCCAGCGCGCTGGCCGTCGTGGTGTCGGTGAACGTGACCGCACCGGAGGGGATGCCGGTCGACGGCGCCACCGCGGCCACCGTCGCCTTGAGATCGAACGGCTGGCCGAACACGGTCGTGGCCGACGTTTGCGTCAAGGTATTCGTGGCCTCGCCCTTAGTGACGGTGTGGCTGATCGCAGCCGAGTCCGGGCTGGTGTCGTAGTTTCCATCGGTGAGGAACCGCGCCTTGATGGTGTGCGTGCCTCCCGAGAGGATCGTCCAGTGCAGGACAGCCCTGCCCGTGGCCTCGTCCACGACGGCGCTCGCGATCGAGCCGCCATCTACGAGGAATTCGATCGAGGAGCCGGCCGGGTTGCCCGGCTTGTGCGCACCGTGCGCGAGATCGATCGCGCTCGGGGTCGCCGCCGCGACGGTCGCTGTCAACGTGACGTCCTCGCCGGTCACTGACGTGGAGTTCGACTGTGTCAGCGACGTGATGGTGCTCGGCGCGAGGCCGACGTGCGCGTCGTGCAACCGGCTGTCCGACATGAAGTTCCCGGGCACGTATTGGACCCGGAGCGTGTAGTCGCCGGCGGGCAGGCCAGAGTGGTGGATCGTGCCCCAGTCGGCGTATGGGTAGCTCGGATCGGACGTGCTTCGC
>JACDEA010000134.1 GCA_013816725.1 Actinomycetota bacterium | reverse complement strand
CGGTTGGTCAGGTCCCACCGGCCGGGCGTGCCCACGAAACTGAGCACGAGGCGGGCCACGTGGTCGGCCGCCCGGTCGGCGTCGAGCCCCGGCGTCAGCCTCCCGGCGGCCCGGGCGAAGGCGCCGGCCAGGAACGTGCGGGTGAAAGCGATCAGCCGCGTGCTCTCGACGGTGAGCTGCGGCAGCAGGCGCTCGGGCTCGGTCTCGAGGACCTTCTGGAGAACCGCGTGGTTCCCGAACGCCTGATGGGCGAACATGACCGCGTCGACGAGCAGCGTCTCGAGATCGGGCGCGTCGGCCACCGCGATGGCGAGGCGCTCGAAGAACCGGCCGGCCTCCCAGGCGATGGTGGCGTTGACCAGTTCGTCCTTGCCGCCGGGGAAATACCGGTACACCGTCGCCCGCGACAGCGCGGCCTCGCGGGCCACATCTTCGACCGTCGTCTTGGCGATGCCGTAGCGGGCGATGCAGGCGAACGTCGCTTCCAGCAACCGATCGCGCCCCGGGGTGGCCACGGCCGACAAACTACGGCGATGGCACCCTCTCCATCGCGCCAACTGCTGCACCGCATCGCGCTGGTCGCGTTCGTCGCCATGCTGGCCACGGGTATCGCGATGCGCGACGCGGAGGCGATCGCCTTCGCCGTCGCGGTGCTCGTCGGCATCCTGCTGCTGCCGTTCCGGCGCGGGCTGCTGGGCCGGTTCGTCCTCGCTCTGGTGTTGGTCGACGCCGCCGCGTGGATGCTGCCGGCTGCGTTCAGCAACGTGCAGCACCACGACGAACTCGCGTACGTCGCCATCCCCGTCGGCTTGGCCGCGGTCGCGGTGGGCGGCGTAGTTGCGGCCGTCGGCATCGGCAGCAGGCTGGTGCCATTGCTCTTGTTGCTGACCACGGCGGCCTCGGTGGCCTACTCGCAGGTCGCCGCCGGCGATCACGTGACCCGGCGCGCCGGTGACGTCGCGCTGTCGGCCAAGAACGTGCGGTTCTCGCGCGACGCGCTGGAGGCCGGCGGTGACCACGTGAGCGTCTCGCTCAGGAACCGCGACCTCTTCTGGCACACGTTCACGATCGACGCGCTGCACGTCGATCTGCGGGTGCCGGTGGGCGCCACTCGGCGCGTCACGTTCAGCGCGCCGGCGGGGACCTACACCTACTACTGCCGCATACCCGGTCACGACGTGGCCGGGATGAACGGTCAGATCGTGGTGACCTCCAGCTCGCCTTCGGCGTAGCGGGCGCGCAGCACCTTCTTGTCGAACTTGCCGACGCTGGTCTTGGGAACCTCGTCGATGAACGCCCAGCGCTCGGGCAGCTGCCACTTGGCGACCGACTGGCCCAAGAACTCGCGCAGGGTCGCGAACGAACAGGCGTCGCGGTCGGCGGCGACGATGCAGGCGAGGGGACGTTCGTCCCACCGTTCGTCGGGCACGCCTATGACCGCGGCCTCGACGACGTCGGGGTGCCCGATCAGCACCCCTTCCAGCTCGACCGAGCTGATCCACTCGCCGCCCGACTTGATGACGTCCTTGGCCCGGTCGGTGATCTGGATGAAGCCCTTGTGGTCAACCGATCCCACGTCGCCGGTGCGCAGCCAGCCGTCGTGGAACTTGTCCGGCGCCTCGTCGAGGTAGTACTCGCCGGTGATCCACGGCCCGCGGGCTTCGATCTCGCCGACCGACTCGCCGTCCCAGGGCAGCGCGGCGCCGTCGTCGCCGGTGATCCGCAACTCGACGCCAGCCATGATGCGCCCGGTCTTGGCCCGCCAGGTGAACTCCTCGTCGGCCGGCGAGCCCTTCGGGGGCCACGACACCGCGGCGAGCGGGCTGGTCTCGGTCATGCCCCACGCCTGGATGATCGGGACGCCGAAGCGTTCTTGGAACGCCTCCATCAGGCTGCGGGGCACCGCGGACCCGCCGCAGATGATCATCCGCAGCGACGACAGGTCGACCGGGTTGGTGGCGGCATGGCGAAGCACGTCGTTCCACACCGTCGGCACGGCACCGGCGAAGGTGGCCCGCTCGTCGGTGATGAACTTGCAGAACGGCTCGGCCTGGGCGAAGCGGTTGGGCAGCAGGAAGTCGGCGCCCACGCTCCAGCCCGAGTACGGGAGACCCCACGCGTTGGCGTGGAACATCGGCATCAGCGGCAAAATGCGGTCCCGCTCGGACAACCCGAAGCTGGCGCCGGACTGCGAGGCCAGCGAGTGCAGATACGTCGACCGGTGGCTGTAGACGACGCCCTTGGGATTGCCGGTGGTGCCGCTCGTGTAACACATGGCGGCGGCCGAACGCTCGTCGAGGTCGGGCCAGGCGAAACCGGGTTCCTCGGCGGCGAGCAGCTCCTCATAAGCGAGCGCGTGGGGCACCTCGCCGCTGTCGGGCCCGACCACGATCACGTGCTCAACCGTCTTGAGGTCGTCCATAACCGCAGCCAGCAGCGGAAGGTTGGTGTGGTGGACGATGATCACGCGGTCTTCGGCGTGGTTGACGATGTACGCAAGCTGTTCGGGGAAGAGGCGAAAGTTGAGCGTGTGGAGCACGGCGCCCATGCAGGGCACCGCCATGTAGGCCTCGAAGTGCTCCTGCACGTTCCAACTGAAGGTCGCGACGCGGTCGCCCGCTTCGATTCCCAGGCGCTTGAGCGCCGCCGCCAGCCGCTCGGCCCGCTCCGCCACTTCGGCGAAGGACGCTCGCCGCGAACCGCTTTCCTCTAACGTGACTATCTCGCTGTCGCCATACACGGCGCGCCCATGACGGAAGAGATCGGTGATGACGAGGGGAGCCTCTTGCATCGTGCTGCGCATGCGCGAACTCTAGGTCGCAGTGGTTGAACCGCGCCCCGACGCTCGGCCCCGTCCGAGCCGCCGCACCCTCACGCTGATCGTCGCCCCGATCATCGTGCTCGTCACCATCGGGACGATCGGCAACGCCATCCATCCCGCGCTGCTGAAGACCCACCCGATGTGGCTCGTTGCCATGGAGCCCCGCACGCGCTACCTGCTCCTTGTGGCCAACCGCGGCGTGGCCTTCGTGCCCTACGTCGTCGTCGCCGTCATCCGCAGGCTGCTGTCCGATCCCCTCTTCTTCCTGCTCGGTTATCTCTACGGCGACAATGCGGTTGCGTGGGTCGAGCGCCGCTTCGACAACAACAGCGGCCTCGTCCGCGGCATCGAGAGGCTGTTCCGACGGGCCGCGCCGGTCATGGTCTTCCTGTTCCCGGGCCCGCTGGTGTGCGTGCTGGCCGGCGCCACCGGTATGCACATCGCCACGTTCGCGGTGTTCAACGTGATCGGGACCTTCGTGGCCGTGGTCTTCTACTACTACCTGGCCGAGACCATCAAGGGTCCGCTCGACGCGATCAACGGCTTCTACAGCCACAACTTCAAGTGGCTGCTCGTGCTCTCCGTCCTGCTCACGCTCTACTGGCTGTGGGACCAGCGGCGGAAGGGCAAAGGGCCTTCGCTGGCCGACGCCGAAGAGGCGCTCGACGGCGACGATTAGCTAGCTCAAGTTTCCGTGATGCTGCCTACGGGTAGCAATAGGGCATGAGACTCCAGCGAATTGACCCTGAGAACGCCCGCGGCTTCATCGACAAGTTCTTCGGACTCGGCAAGGAGCTCGTCGGCTCGGTGATCGACAATGAAGGCCTCCGCAAGGAAGGCGAAGCCCAGCAGGCCAAGGGCGCCGAGCGCATCCGCGCCCTGCAAGACCAAACCAAGGCCGAGGGCAAAGAAGCCAAGGCCGAGGCGCTCGAGCGCCAGCAGCGCGCCGCCCAAAAGATGAAGGAAAGCGCCTAACTCCCGCTTCTGGAGGCAATAGGTCGCCCTTTCAGCGACCTATTGCCTCCAGAATGGCCGCGTGAAGACAGCGGTCGTCACCGGGGCGTCGAGCGGGATCGGGGCGGCTACCGCGTGTCGACTGGCGGCGTCGGGGTATGACGTAGTTCTGGGGGCGCGGCGGATCGACCGGCTCGAGGCCGTTGCCGCTGAGTTCGGAGGCCGTGCGCTTCCGCTCGACGTCACCGACCCCGGGTCGGTCGAGGCATTTGTGGCGCAGGTCGAGGATTGCTCGGTTCTCGTCAACAACGCCGGCGGCGCGCTCGGCCTCGAACCGGTGGCCGAGGCCGACGACGAAAAGTGGCGAGCGATGTACGACGTCAACGTGCTGGGCACCATGCGCATGACCCGAGCACTGCTCCCCCACCTCGTGGCCAGCGGCGACGGCCACGTGGTCAACGTCGGGTCCATCGCCGGCCTCGAGACCTACGACGGCGGCGCTGGCTATACCGCGGCGAAGCACGCGCTACTCGCCGTCACCGAAACCCTCCGCCTCGAGCTTCTCGGCCAGCCTGTGCGCGTCACCGACGTCGCCCCCGGCGCGGTCGAGACCGAGTTCAGCATCGTTCGCTTCGCCGGCGACGAGGCCCGGGCGGCCAAGGTGTACGAGGGCATGACGCCGCTGACCGCCGACGACGTGGCCGAGTGCATCGTGTTCGCAATCACCCGCCCCAGCCACGTGAACATCGACCAGATCGTCGTCAAGCCACGCGACCAGGCGCGGGCCCAGCGGGTCTACAGATCCAATAGCTGATCGAGGCCGCGGGTGACGCCGGGCCGATCCTGGACGGCCTTGATCGCCAGCAGGACGCCAGGCATGTAGCAGTCGCGGTCGAAGGTGTCGTGGCGGATCGACAGCGTCTGGCCCGTCGTGCCGAGGAGCACCTCTTGGTGGGCGAACATGCCCCGCATGCGGACGGCGTGGATAGGGATGCCGTCCACCCTGCCGCCGCGCGTGCCCGCCACGACCTCGTCCTTCGTGGGGTCCTCGCCCCACACGCTCGACGCCGCCGCCATCCGCTGCGCGGTGGTCCGGGCGGTGCCTGACGGTGCGTCGACCTTGCCGTCATGGTGCAGTTCGATGATCTCCGCGGTGTCGAAGTACGGAGCAGCCATCTCGGCGAATCGCATCATGAGCACCGCGCCGATGGCGAAGTTGGGGGCGATCACGCAGTTGCTCGTCGTGAAGGCGGCGTCGAACTCGGCGTAGTCGTCGTCGCTGAATCCCGTGGTGCCCACCACCGCGTGCACGCCGTTGGCCGCGCACCAGCGAACGTTCTCCCGCGCCGCTTCGAGCACGGTGAAGTCGACCGCCACTTCAACCCGTGCCGCGCTGAACGCGGCGGCGTCGCCCTGAAGTTGCAAGCCGCCATTGACGCCGGCGACCTGCCGCAGGTCGAGGCCGAGGTGGTACGGGTCGACGGCGGCCACCAGGTCGAGGCCCGGCGCATCGGCCACCGCCCGGCACACGGTGACGCCCATGCGCCCGCCGGCGCCGAAGACCCCGACGCGGGTCACGCCGGCACCAACTCGGCGACGGTGGCGGCGTCGAAGGGGCCGATGGCGGCGACGGTGCGGGGTGCGCCGACCACGACGCGATCGATGACACGCTGCACCGCGTCGGGGGTGATGGCGGAGATCCGCGCTTCGACTTCGGCGTTGGTCCACACCTCGTCGTGGACCAGGTAGCTACGGCCGATGCGACCCATCCTCGCTCCTGAATCCTCGAGGCTCAGCGCCGTCGAGCCGAGCAGATTGGCCCGGGCCACATCGACCTCGGCGTCGGTCACGCCCTCGTCGCACAAGCGATCGAGTTCCGCGTGCAGCAGCTTCAGGACCTCGGTGGCCCGGTTCGGCGCCGTCCCGGCGTAAACCGCCAGCGCGCCGCCGTCGTTGAAGGCGGCGCGGTAGGAGTACACCGAGTAGGCGAGGCCGCGCTCCTCGCGGATCGACTGGAACAGGCGACTCGACAGCCCGCCGCCGAGAATGTGGTTGAGCGCGGACAACGCGAAGCGGTCGTCGTCGTGCTCGTCGAGCGACCGGACGCCCACCACGAGATGAGCCTGCTCTGTCGCCCGCTTCACGACGCGTGCCGGTTCGGCCGGGGTCGACGGCGCCCGCCGGTCCCGAGCGGCGCCGCCGGCGGGCGGCGCCAGCCGCTCCTCGAGGCCGGCGACCAACGTGCCGTGGTCGATGGCGCCGGCCGCGGCCAGCACGAGGCTGCCGGCGTCGTAGTGCCCGGCGAAGAAATCGGAGATCTGCGCGCCGCTCATCGCCGCGATCGTGTCCTCGGTGCCGAGTACGTCGCGCCCGAGGGGGTGGCCGGGGAACAGCCCGTCGAGCAGCAGATCGTGCACCAGCTCGTCGGGCTCGTCGCTGTGCATGAGCAGCTCTTCGAGGATCACCTGGCGTTCGGCTTCGATCTCGGCGGCGCGGAACGCGGGCCGCGACATGATGTCGCAGAGGATGTCGAGCGCGGTGTCGAGCCGGTCGCTCAGCACGCGGACATAGAACGCCGTGTACTCCTTGGTCGTGTACGCGTTCATCTCGCCACCGAGGCCGTCGACCGCCTCGGCGATCTGACGAGCGGAACGATCAGGAGTGCCCTTGAACAGCAGGTGCTCGAGAAAAAGCGTCGCACCGCTGAGCGACCGGCTCTCGTCGCGCGACCC
>JACDEA010000133.1 GCA_013816725.1 Actinomycetota bacterium | reverse complement strand
GGTCAAGACCGACCTGCGCGCCGATGCGATCGAGACGTACATGCGCGGCGGCCAGTTGCCCGCGGTGGCGTCGGGCGCTGATCCGGCCCGGGCCGGCGCCTATGTCCGCATGCTGGCCAGCGCGGCTACCGACACCATCGACGAGATGCGCGCCGTGAAGATCAACTTGGCGCAGCGTCGCGACGAGCTCCAGCGGGCCCGGGCCCAGGCCGACGCGGTGCTGGCCGCCGTCCAGGCCGACGAGCGGGAGGCCAACGCGGCCGACGACGCCCTGCGGGCCACGCTGGCCAAGGTCAAGGGCGATTTGGCCACGCTGGTCGCCGCCGAGCAGACGCGCCGCGTCGTTCGCACCGAAGCGACGAGCACGAAACGGGTCGCGGCCAAGGCCGAGAAGTTCGGCCCGGTGCCCGGCGTGTCCGCCGGCGCCAGCAACGCGGTCAACTACGCCCGGGCGCAGCTGGGCAAGCCGTACAAGTGGGCCGGCGCCGGCCCCGACAGCTTCGACTGCTCCGGGCTCACGATGATGGCGTGGCGGGCCGGCGGCGTATCGCTGCCGCACAGCTCCCAGGCGCAGTATTCGGGGACGACTCGGATCCCGCTGTCGTCGGTGCAACCAGGCGACCTGATCTTCTATTACAGCGACATCCACCACGTCGGTATCTACGCCGGCGGCGGCCAGATCATCGCCGCCACCCACACCGGCTCCTTCGTGAGAACGCTGTCGATGTACTACTCACCGCCCATCGGTGCCGGGCGCCCGGGCTAAGGGTTAGTCGCGGGTCGGGCCTGTAGGTTCGGGGCCCGTGCCCGTTTCGCAGAAGCCCCGCAAGCGCCGCCACCGCACGCCGCCGGCGGCCAAAACACGGCCCCGTCAGACCCGGTTCCGGCGGTTCGTGACGGGCGGACTGTTCGGTGTCCTCGCCGTCGGTTTGGCGCTGTTGGCGGTCACCTCGCCGGAGCGGCGCCAACGGGCCGCCGAGCAGAAGGACCCGGAGCACAGGAGCGCGCAGACGACCACCACCGCTCTGGAGCCCGAGGGTGGGCTGGGTTGCCCCCGTCCGCAGGGCGAGAGCCGCCGGACAGCGTTCCCGCCCGCGGGCGTGCCCGACTGCCTCGTCGTCGGTCACACCTACACGGCCCGCATCACGACCGACGCCGGCGCGTTCGTCATCGCGCTCGACCCCACCAAAGCGCCTCGCTCGGTGAACGTGTTCGTGGTGCTGGCCCGCTACCACTTTTACGACGACATCACGTTCCACAAGGCCGTCCCCGGATTCTTCGTGCAGTCGGGCGACCCAAAAGAAGAAGGTGTCACCGGCCCCGGGTTTACCTATGACGACCAACTGCCGGCCAAGGGTGCCTACCTCGCAGGCTCGGTGGCGATGGCCAACCAGACCAAGGGTGCCAACGGCAGTCAGTTCCTTGTCATGGTGCAGGCCGCGCCCGCGCTGGAGCCCAACTACCCCCTGTTCGGCCAAGTGGTCGAAGGCCTCGACGTGGTCAAGAAGATCGCGGCCGACGGCGGGCCCAGAGGCGACCCGAAGGTCGTGCACCGCCTGTTGCGCGTCGCCGTCACCGAGTCCGTTTAAGGCGCCGCGGCTCGGCCCTAACGGCTGCGCGTGCTGCCGTCGGGCCAGTTCCAGTCGGCCGGCCATCCTGGCGGCCGGCCGTCATTGGGTGGCGGCGGCTGGCCCCGCCCCGGCTGCACCCCGTTGTAAGGGAACCCGGGCGGGAACGTCACCGTCGGGATCGACGGCACCGTGAGCGGCGGCTGCGTCACGGGGGGCAGCAGTGTGGTCGTGCCACCGGTGGGCACAGTCGTGCTGGCGTTGATGTCGGCGCCCAACACGGACTTGCCGTGAGGGATCAGCTTCGGATCCGGTGCGGGGAACCTGAGCGCGGGTTGATTCTGGAGCGCGGCGCCCATGAACGCACCCCAGATCCGGGCCGGGTACGTACCGCCGGCGACGCGGATGCCGCCGACGTTGAGCATCGGCGTCTGCCGTCGCGGGTCACCCATCCACACCGCACTCACCAGTTGCGGCGTGCCGCCCACGAACCATGCGTCGCCGTGGTTCTCCGACGTTCCGGTCTTCCCGAACACGTCGCGGCCCGCCAGCGCGGCCCGCACGCCGGTGCCGCGTTGCACCACGGCGCGCAACACATCGATGGCGACCCGCGCGTTCTGCGCCGAGATGGCGCGCTCGCCGCGGTCCCGCTCGGTGAAGACGACCTTGCCGTAGCGGTTCAAGATCTTTTCGACGAAGTACGGCTTATGGTGGATCCCGTCGGCGGCCAGCGTGCTGTAGGCCGACGCCATCTCCAGGGGCGAGACCTCCTTCGACCCCAGCGACATCGACGGCACCAAGGGCTCGAGCGGCGACGTGATTCCCATGCGCTTGGCCACGTCGGCGACCCGCTCGAGACCGACTTCGGCGGCGATGCGGCCGTACGCGCAGTTGACCGAGTGGGCGGTGGCGTCGGTGATCGACATCACGCCGCCGCCTTCGCCTTCGTAGTTCTCGGGCTGCCACGGTTTGTGACCGGGGATCGTGATCGTGCAGGGCGACGTGCCGTCCACCACGTCGTCCGGCCCGAAGCCGTCCTCGAGCGCGGCGACCAGCACGAAGGTCTTGAATGACGACCCCGGCTGGCGGCCGGTCCCTCCGCCCTCACGGCCGAGTGCGAGATTCACCTCGGACGTGTTGAAATCGCGGCCGCCCACGAGGGCGCGGACCGCACCGGTGGACGGCTCGACGGTGGCGACGGCGGCGGTGAATCGACCGTCGCTATCGGGCAGGATCGCGTCGACCTTTTCCTTGGCCAGTTCGTGCAGGCGCGGGTCGAGTGTCGTGTAGATGTCGAGCCCGCCCTGGAAGACCGCGTTGTAGCGCTCCTGCTGGGTCTCGCCCAACCGGCGGTCCTGGAGCAGCCGCTGCTTGACGGCCTCGACGAAGTGGTCGTTCGGGGCGGGGAGGGGCGAGCTGGCCTTGGTGGGAAGGGCGGTGGCCTTGATGGCGGCCGCCGCCTTCGGGGTGAGGTCGCCTTCGGCCACCATGCGGTCGACGGCCTGGTCGCGCCGCACCCGGCCCAGTGCGGGGAAGGCGATCGGGTCGTAGCCGACCGGGTTGCGGATGAGGCCGGCGAGCATGGCCGAATCGGCCACGGTGAGGTCCTCCGCGTTCTTGTTGAAGTACGTCTCCGCCGCGGCCTGGATCCCGTGGGCTCCGTTCCCGAAGTACACGGTGTTGAGGTAGTCCTCGAGGATCTGGCGCTTCGACATCTGATCCTCGAGCCGCCACGACAGCACGGCCTCCTTGACCTTGCGGCCCATCTCGCGGTTCGGCGTC
Source organism: Actinomycetota bacterium (assembly GCA_013816725.1). GTDB lineage: Bacteria > Actinomycetota > Acidimicrobiia > Acidimicrobiales > JACDEA01 > JACDEA01. Next base: position 3,165 of record JACDEA010000133.1, on the reverse strand, counting down.
AGCAGGTTGTTCTTGACCAGCTGCTGCGTGATGGTCGAGCCGCCCTCGAGCACGCCACCGGCCGACACGTTGGTCACGAGCGCCCTGAGCGTGGATCGCAGGTCGACGCCGCCGTGGTTGTAGAAGCGGGCGTCCTCCACGTCGAGCACGGCCCGGACGGTGTGCTCGGGAACCTTCTTGAGAGAAACCTCCGAGCGGTTCTCCTCGTCGTGGAGAACCGCGAGGATCGTGCCGTCCCGAGCGCGCACGATCGAGCGCTGCGGTAGTTCGCGCAACCGGGCGTTGCCGCTCTTGGCGCGGCCGGCGCCGGCCACCGCCTTTGCCTGGGGGGCGAGCGCGATCAACCCCGCGGCGAGACCAATTCCGCCGAGGAGGATCGTCAGTACAAATCGTCTGATCGTGCGCACCTCGGGCCCAAGCGTACCGAGCATTCCGTCCGCAATACCCTCACGCTCCGTGGCGCAGTCGCGCGCCGCTCGTAGCGCACACCGCGGCGGGGTAAGAAGCCGCGGTGGACACCGCCGTCGAGCCCGCCGTGGTCGTCTGGAGCGACATCGCCTGCCCATGGGCGCACGTGGCGGTGGCGCGGTTGTGGCGGTACCGGGAACGCCTCGGGCTGGCGCACGCGGTCCGCTTCGATCACCGCGCCTTCCCGCTCGAACTGGTGAACGGCCGGCCCACTCCGAAGCGGGTCCTCGACGCCGAGGTCCCGGTGACCCACGCCATCGAGCCCGGCGCCGGATGGCAGGTGTGGCAGCGCCCGGATTCGGAATGGCCGGCCTCGTCGCTCCCCGCGCTCGAGGCCGTTCAGGCCGTGAAGCAAAGCCAGGGCCTGGCCGCCGCCGAAGCGCTCGATCGGGCCCTGCGGCGCGCCTTGTTCGCCGAGAGTCGTTGCCTCTCGGTCTGGTCCGAGGTGCTCGACGCCGCCCGTCGGTGCGGCGGCGTCGACGTGGACGACCTCGACGAGGGGTTCCGCACCGGCCGGGGCCGGGCCGCCGTCGTCGCGCAGTGGCAGGCCTCACAGGCCGAGGACTCGCCGGTCAAGGGCAGCCCGCACGTGTTCCTTCCCGACGGCACCGACGCCCACAATCCGGGGGTCGTGATGCACTGGGCCGGCGAGCACGGCAAGGGCTTCCCGATAATCGAGGCCGACGACCCCTCGGTGTACGAGAAGCTGTTGGCGTGCTTCACGCCCGCCGCCTGACAGTCGAGGTCGCCGGCCGGCTGATCCTCGAGGACGCCGACTTCACCGTGCGCTCCGGCGAAAAGGTCGGCCTGGTCGGCCGCAACGGCGCCGGCAAGACCAGCCTGCTGCGCGTTCTGGGCGGCGAGGCACAGGCCGCGCACGGCGTGGTGTCGCGTCGGGGCGACCTGGGCTACCTGCCGCAGGAGCCTCGCCCGGCCGACGAGGAGTCGACCACCGCGCTGGCCCACGTGCTGGCCGGCCGCGGTCTCGACGTGGCCGCCGCCCGGCTCGAGAAGCTCCGCCTCCGGATTGAGGACGAAGCCTCGGCCGCCAATGTCGCCCGCTTCGCCCGGGCCGAGGATGCGTTTGGTGAAGCGGGCGGCTACGCGGCCGAACCCGAGGCGCGGAGGATCGCGTACGGGTTGGGGCTGCCCGGGGACCGCCTCGACCGGGCGCTGGCGGTGCTGTCGGGGGGCGAGCGCCGGCGGGTGGAGCTGGCGCGCATCCTGTTCGCCGGTAGCGACCTTCTCCTGCTCGACGAGCCGACCAACCACCTCGACAACGACGCCAAAACGTGGCTGATGTCGTTCCTGCGCGGGTTCAAGGGCGCATTGCTCGTCGTGAGCCACGACTTGAAGCTCCTCGATACGTCGATCACGCGCGTCCTGCACCTCGACGCCGCCGCTTTGACCGAATACAAGGGCACGTACTCGCAGTACCGCGACCAGCGGCAGAAGGACGAGGTGCGCCTCAGGAAGCTGTCGGCCCGCCAGCAGGCGCAGATCAGGCGGTTGAGCGACCTGGCCGACTCGTACCGTCACGGCTCGCGGGCGCGCAAAGCCAAGACGCTGGACTCCACCGTCGCCCAGCTCCAGTTGCGCGCCGTCACCGGCCCCAAGAAGGAGCGCACGGCGGCGGTGAAGTTCCCGCCGCCGCCTCACGCCGGGAAGATCGCGCTCGAGGTCGACGCACTCACGAAGGGCTACGGCGGGCCCCCGGTGTTCGACGACGTTTCGTTCGTGATGGGCAACGGCGAGCGCCTGCTCGTCCTCGGCCTCAACGGCGCCGGCAAGACGAGCCTGCTGCGCATCCTGGCCGGCGTCACCACCGCGGACTCCGGCGCGTTCAAGCTGGGCGTCGGCGTCGCGCTCGGGTACTACGCCCAGGAGCACGAGGGCATCGAAGCGGGCCGCCCCGTCGTCGACCACATCCAGGGCGCCGGCGTCGTCCTCGAGCACGAGCGGCGCGGCCTGCTGGGCATGTTCGGGCTCGTCGGCGAGGTCGCCTTCCAGGACGCGGGCACGCTGTCGGGTGGCGAGAAGACCAAGCTGGCCTTGGCCCAGCTCGTGGCCGGCCGCTGCAACCTGCTGCTGCTGGACGAGCCCACCAACAACCTCGACCCGCCGTCGCGCATCGCCGTCGGCGCGTCGCTGGCGTCGTGGCCCGGGTCCATGGTCATCGTCAGCCACGACACCGACTTCGTGCAACGCCTCGCCCCTGATCGCGTGCTCCTCATGCCCGACGGCACCCTCGACGACTGGCGCGACGACCTCCTCGATCTCGTCGCCCTCGCCTGACCGAACACCCTGCCTTGACCGGCGCTCGCTAACGTCGGCCGGCGTGGGTTCGAGGCCGCTGGCGCCGGGCGTTATCGAGATCGACACGCTGCTCGGCGGATGGGAACGGGTGACGGCGGGCTACCTGATCGAAGGCGACGCGCCGGTGCTGGTCGAGACGGGCAGCCAGTCGTCGGTCGCCGCGCTGCTCGCCGCCCTGGCTGACCTCGGCGTCGACGCCACGTCGCTGGCCGGCGTCGCCGTCACCCACATCCACCTCGATCATGCCGGCGGCGTGGGCGACGTCGCCCGGGCCTTCCCGAACGCAACGGTGTACGTGCACGAGAAGGGCGCCCGCCACCTCGTCGACCCGACGCGCTTGGTCGCCTCGGCCGCCATGGTGTACGGCGACCTGCTCGACAC
>JACDEA010000132.1 GCA_013816725.1 Actinomycetota bacterium | reverse complement strand
GAGAGGTCCGTCGACCGAGAGGGTCTTCCACCCCTTGAATCCCGGTTCCTTGGGCACCAACCCGAACGTCGGCTTGTGCCCGACAAGACCGCAGAAGGCGGCGGGGATCCGGATCGAGCCGCCGCCGTCGCCGCCGGTGGCGATGGGAACGAGCCCGCCGGCCACCGCGGCAGCCGAGCCCCCCGACGACCCACCCGGCGTGCGTTCCTTGTTCCACGGGTTGGCCGTCGCCCCGTTGAGGTTGGTGCGGGTGAGGTTGATGCCGCCGAACTCGCTGGCCGTCGTCAGCCCGAGCGGCACGAATCCGGCGGCCCGCAGCCGGCCGATGTTGGTCGAGTCCGACTCGGCCACCCGGTCCCTGAACACGACCGACGCTTCGGTATAGGGCCAACCGCCCACCCGCTCCAGCTCCTTCACGCCGAGGGGGACACCGCCGAAGGGCAGGTTCACGTCGGCCGTGCTCGCGTTGGCGCGGGCCTCCTCCTCGGCCAGGAACGAGAACGCGTTGAGGTCGGACGCGGCGATGGCGCCGAAGCACGCGTCGACCGCCTCGGCCGGCGAGAGGTCCTTGGCTCGGAATGCATCGACGAGCGAGCAGGCGTCGCCCAACCACGGTGTAGAGGTCACGAGGTGCAAGAGTTGCACAGCCATGGACGCCGTCACCTTTCTCGGTCTCGAACCGACCGAGGACCCCCGCCGGTGGCGTCTGCCGGTCACGCCGGGCGTGTGTACCGGCGGCAACTTCCTCTTCGGCGGCGCCGGTCTCGGCGCGGGCATCGCGGTCATGGAGGCGGCCGCCGGCCGGCCCCTCGTGTGGGCCACCGCGCAGTACCTCTCGTTCGCCCGGCCGCCCGAGGTCCTCGACCTCGAAGCCACGATCGCTGTCGAGGGCCGCTCGGTCACCCAGGCGCGCGTCGTGGGCCGGGTCGACGATCGCGAGATCCTCACGGTCAACGGCGCGCTCGGGTCGCGCCCGCAGGAGGAGGCGACCGGCGAGTGGGCGGTGCGGCCTGACGCGCCGCCGCCCGAGGAGTGCCCGCCCCGCACGCGCTGGCGGGGTATGGGCGACGGCGACGACATCTCGTCGCGACTCGATGTCCGCCTGGCGCACGGTCGCTCGATGGACGAGATGGACGGCACCCCCGGTGAGGGCCGCCACGCCTTGTGGGCCCGCATGCCCGACCTGCTCGACATGTCCGCCGCCGCGCTCGGGATCCTGGGCGACTACGTGCCGTCGGGAATCAGCCAGGCGCTCGGATTGCGGGCCGGTGGCCGCAGCCTCGACAACACGTTGCGCGTCGCCCGACTGGTCCAGACCGAGTGGGTCCTCCTCGACGTCCGCATCCACGCCGTCGCCAACGGCATGGGCCACGGCCTCGTGCACCAGTGGGCCGAGGACGGCACGCTGCTCGCCACCGCGAGCCAGTCGGCCATCGTCCGACGCTGGCGCTAGTCACTTAGGCTCGCCGTCATGCACCGCTACGGCATGACGGTTCCGCTCGACGGCATCCCGTTGGGCGAGCAGCGCGAGTTCTTCGAAGAGCTGGTCGACCTCGGCTACACCGACGCGTGGTCGAGTGAGGCCAACGGTTCGGACGCGTTCACCCCTCTGGCGCTGGCCTCGGTGTGGGCGCCGTCGCTGCGATTGGGGTGCGCGATCGTGCCCGCCTACACGCGCGGCCCGGGCTTGATGGCGATGAGCGTGGCGTCGATGGCCGAAGCGGCGCCCGGACGCTTCGCGTTCGGGATCGGCACGTCGAGCGACGTCATCGTCGAACGTTGGAACTCCACGCCGTTCGACGAGCCGTACAAGAAGACGCGTGACATGGTGCGGTTCCTCAAGACCGCCTTGACCGGCGACAAGGTCGACCACGAATACGACACGTTCAAGGTCAAGGGGTTCCGACTCGGGCGCAAGCTGGCGCCCGAGGCGGTGCCGCCGATCCTGGTCGCCGCGCTGCGCCCGGGCATGTTGAAGCTGGCCGGCCTAGAGGGCGACGGCGCCATCATCAACTGGTTGTCGGCCGAGGACGTCAAGACGGTGGCGCCGTATGTCGGCGGCAAGGAGATCGTCGCCCGCATCTTCGTGTGCCCGTCCGAGGACGCCGACACCGTTCGCAACTTCGGCCGCTTCGCAATCGCCGCCTATCTCAACGTTCCGGTGTACGCGGCGTTCCACGAGTGGCTGGGCCGGGGCGACGCGCTCAAGGCCATGTGGGAGGCATGGAAGGCCGGCGACCGTAAAGCGGCGACCGCGGCCATTCCCGATCAAGTGGTCGACGACCTCATCATCCACGGTTCGCCCGAGGCTTGCCGCGAGCAGATTCAGCGCTACATCGACAACGGCGTCACCACCGTCGCCCTCGCCCCCATGCCCTTCGGCGTCGACCTCCGCCAAGCCGTTCGCGACCTCGCCCCGCAGTAACAATCCACGTTCATCAGTTGTCGCCGATGATGCCGGCGGCGGGGTCGGTGCGGCCGGCGGCCCGGTCCTCCTGGATCTTCTCGAGCATGGCCTTGATGGTCTCGTCGCCGGTGCGATCGGCCCACGCCCGGGGCATGGCCGGCATCACGTAGTCCTCCGGCATCGTCGGCGCGTCGTCAAGCTTGCGGGCCATGGCCTTCTCGACGATGGGCTCCACCCGCACCGCCTTGTTCTTCACGTGCTGCTCGTCGCGATCCATGAACTCGGGCATCACCTCGCGACCGAACAGCTCGAGGCTCTCCATGATGTGCTCGTGCTTGTTCTTGCCGGCCTGCGACACGAAGATGATCTGGTCGACGCCGCACTCCTCGTAGCGCCGCAGGTAGTCGCGGATCTGATCCGGGGTGCCGATGGCGCCGCGCAAGCCGGTGATGCCGTCCTGGGCGATCTTGGCGCCCAACCGGTCCTGCTCGGCCGCCGCCGCCACCTCAGCTGAGTACCCGACCTCATCGCGCTTCTGCAGATACTCGGCCCACACGTCGGTGACGCCCGGCCGGTGCTGACCGAACACGTAGAAGTGGGCGAGTGAGTACCCGAAGAAGTTGGCGCCTTCGATGCCGCGGGCGATCGCTTCGTCCTCGGTTGGCGCGCACATGAACGTCGTGACGCAGGCGACGTTGGGGTTCACCGCCTGGCCGATAGGGACGCACTCGTTCTCGAGCGTGGCGTAGTAGTCGCCCAACCAGTGCTCGGCTTCTTCGGGATCGATGAACGCGAACGTGAGCGCGCCGATGCCCTTCTGCGCGGCCAGATGGATCGTGTCGCGCCGCGAGCAGGCGACCCACAACGGCGGGTGCGGCTTCTGCACGGGCTTGGGCACGACGTTGCGCGGTGGCATCTGCACGAACTTGCCGTCGACCCCGGCGAACGGCGTCTCGGTCATGCAGCGCACCGCGACCTCGAGGCCCTCCTGCCACATCTCGCGCTTGAAAACGGGGTCGATGTTGAACCCGCCCAGCTCGGCCTCCGACGATGACTCGCCGGTGCCGAACTCCACCCGTCCGTTCGACACGAGGTCGAGCATCGCGATCCGTTCGGCGACGCGGGCGGGGTGGTTGAAGGGCGGCGGCGTCTGCACGATGCCGTGGCCCAACCGGATGTTCGGGGCCCGCTGGCTGCACGCGGCGAGGAACACCTCGGGCGCCGAACTGTGCGAGTACTCCTCCAAGAAGTGGTGCTCGACCTCCCACACGACGTCGAAGCCCAGCTTGTCGGCCAACTCGACCTGCTCGAGCGCGTCGTTGATGAGTTGCTGCTCGCTGTCGTCGGCCCACGGACGCGGCAGTTGGTGCTCGTAGAAGATCCCGAACTTCATGCGCGGAACCTAGTAGTGGTCGGGCCTCCCTGCTGCCGGACGCAGCCGAGCGGACTACGCGACGCGGTTGATGTGCAGGCCGAGACCGGCGAAGGCCTCGAGCGGACGGTGATAGCCGCGCTCAAGGTGGTGCACGTCTCGCAGGGTCGACGGCCCGTCGGCTGCGGCGGCGGCGATCACGTAGGCAAAGCCGCCGCGCACGTCGGGCACGGTGATGTTGGCGCCGCGCAGCTGCGTGCGTCCGCGCACCACGATCGAATGCAGCGCGCTCGTCTCACGGAAGCGACAGGGCCGGCTGCCGAGGCAGTTGTTGTACAACTCGGCCTCGGCGCCCATGGCCCGCAGCGCGTCGACGTAGTTGAAGCGGTTCTCGAAGACGGTCTCGTGCAGGACGCTCATGCCCTCGGCTTGGGTGAACAACACCACGAGGGGCGACTGCCAGTCGGTCATGAATCCGGGGTGGGTGTCGGTGTCGACGACAGCGGTCTTGAGAGGGCCGTCGGCTTTGGCCAGCAACCAGTCGTCGGTGATCTCGAACGTTGCCCCCATGCCCTGAAGGGTGGCGATCGCCGTGATGAGTCGCCCCTGCGGGCAGCCGTGCACGCGTACCTCGCCCCCGGTCATGAGGCCCGCTACGAGATACGAGAACGCCTCGATGCGGTCGCCGTTGAGGCGATGGTTGGCGCCGGTGAGCGTTTCGACGCCCTCGATGATGAAGCGCCGGTCGGGACGGAGCTCCAGGTGGGCGCCCATGCGCTGCAAGAACAGCGCGAGCTCGATGACCTCGGGCTCGATCGCCGCGTTCTCGATGATCGTGCGCCCTTCGGCCAATACCGCGGTGAGCAGGATCGTCTCGGTCGCCATCACGCTGGGGAAGGGCAGGCGGATGCGGGCGCCGCGCAGCTTCACGGCCTTGGCCTCGAGGCCCTCGGGCGTCTGCTCGACCTCGGCGCCGAGCTGCCGTAGCGCCTCGACGTGGAAGTCGACGGGGCGGGTGCCGATGCGGTCGCCGCCGACCATCGGGACGAACGCCTCGCCCACTCGGTGCAGGAGCGGGCCGACCAGCAGGATGGGGATGCGGTTCAGCCCGGTGAACTCCAGCGGCACGCGGCTGCCGCCGATCACCGGCGGCTCCACGCAGATCTTGTCGGCCTCGACCCGGACGACGACGCCCAGGGCGCGCAGCATCTGCGCGGTGATGTCGACGTCGCCGATCTCCGGTGCGTTGCTGATCACCGACGGCGTGTCACTCAGCAGGGCGGCGACCATGTGCTTGGTGATCGCGTTCTTCGATCCCCGAACGGTGACGTCGCCGCGCAGCGGGCCGATCGGCTCGACGCCCCAGGTGGACCCTTCAGCCATGAGGCGTCAACGGTACTCCGGTACCGGAGCCAGTTGACTCTTGAGTCCTTCTCGCCCTGCGAGGGCGAGAAGGACTCAAACATCGGTTGACGCGTTCAGCGCAGGTACCGCCTCGCCAGCCCGTGGCCGCGGAGCAGGAATAGATCCTCGCCCGTGGGGCGACGCAGTTAGGGGATGACGTTACGGGCGCGTTTGGCCCGTCGATTTCTGCTCGCCACCTGCGTCCGACCGACGGCAGCGCCCACCGCAGCGCTGCAGGCACGCCCGGCGATCTTGATCGGTTCGGTGCTCCGGATGGTGCGACTCAGCAGGAAGGCGCCCTCGATGGCACAAAACAACTCGACCGCGACCTCCCGGGCCCGTGCCGGATCCATCCCAGCCTCGCTGAAGCGCTTCTCGAGCACCGCGAGCCAGGACTCGAAGGCCTCGGCGGCCGCCTGTCGCATCGGCTCGCTGGTGTCAGCCACTTCGAGCGCGACGGTGGCGATGGGACACGCATCGGCGAAGCCGGTCATCTCGACGACAATTGCCGCGCCCTCGAAGAAGCTGTTCGTGGCGACCACCACGTCGGCGCCTTCGGTATAGAAGGCTTCGACCAACCGTCGATACGTCTCGCCGCCAGACCGAAGGGCCACGACGCCGAGCTCTTCCTTTCCTCCGGGGAAGAAGTGATACAGCGAACCGTAGGTTGAAGTGCTCGACGCCACGATGGCCTTGACGCCGGTGCCGGCGTAACCGTGCCGGCGAAACAGCTCGGCGCTGGCTTCCACGATCCGGGTCCGAGTGCTCTGCTCTTTCGTCTCGGTTTGAGCCACCGGATGGACAATACTAGATTGATCTATCCAGGAGGTCAGTATGTACAAGGCTGCAGTTCGGATGTTGATACGACGCAACATCCGATCCCTCAATGAGGGTCGCTACAAGCCGGCGCTGGCAATGTTCGCCGACGAAGCCGAATTGATGTTCCCGGGCGACAACACGTGGTCCCGTCAGTACCGGGCTCCCCAGCCCGGTCGTGCCGCGTTCCCCACCCACAAGGGCCGAGCCGAGATCGAGACCTTCTTGACTCGCTACGTCGACTACGGGATTCAGATGGAGGTCGAAGACATCCTGGTCAACGGTCCACCGTGGAACACCAGAGCCGCAGTCCGCGTCCACCACTGGATCCCGGACCCAGACGGCAACGACGTGTACGCGAACCGGGCCGTTCTTTTCGTTCGCACCTCGTGGGGAAAGATCCGAAACCAAGAAGACTACGAAGACACCGAGCGAGTCTCGGCGTTCGATGCGACGGCGAATACTGATAGCAGTGCCACTTCATCGGCGACGCGCCGACTCGACATCTAGTCGCGCACCCCCCAGC
>JACDEA010000131.1 GCA_013816725.1 Actinomycetota bacterium | reverse complement strand
GTTGCACGCCGGCGCCGAGCGCCGCTCCCTCGACCGCGGCGACGACCGGCACGGCCACCGTCGTGAGCCGGTCGAGCAGCACCCGCAGGGCGGACCGGAACTCCTCGCCCTTCACGCCCGACAGGTCGGCGCCCGCGCAGAAATGACCGCCGGCCCCGGTGAGGACGACCACGCGGGCGCCGCCGGCGACGTGTTCGTCGAGGGCCGCCGTCAACTCCACGCAGGCATCGAGGTTCAGTGCGTTGCGCCGGTCGGGGCGGTCGATCGTCAGCAGGCCGACCGGCCCGCGGCTCTCGCTCCTGATCAACGACGCCTACTCGATGACTGCGATGACGTCGCCCTCTTGCACCTGATCCTCGGGCTTGACGTTGACGGCGGTGATCGTTCCTGCGACCGGGGCCTCGACGGGGATCTCCATTTTCATGGACTCGAGAATGGCGATCGTGTCGCCCTCGGCCACCGCCTGACCCACCTCGATGTGCACCTGCCAGACATTTGCCGTGATCTCCGCGAGTACCTCAGGCATCGCTGGGGCACACTAGCGGGATGATTGGACTCATCATCGGCCTCATCATCAGCGGGCTCATCATCGGCGCGCTCGGACGTTTGGCCATTCCCGGACCGAATCCCATGAGCATCGGCATGACCATCGCGGTCGGCATCGGTGGCTCGCTCGTCGGCGGTTTGATCGCCCGGGCCATCGGTGGAAAGGACGCCAACGGACTGGCGTTCATCCTCGGTGTCCTGTGCGCCGCTGCCATCATTTACTTCATGCAGCGGCGCAACGCGAGAACCTCCGTCTAACCGCGGCGGCGATCCTCGTCGAGCTTCTGCCAGGCGACGAGGTCAAGGTCGGCATCGACCATCATCTTCACCAGGGCTTCGAAACTCACGCCCGGCTCCCACCCCAGCGTTTGGCGCGCCTTGGTGGCGTCGCCGACGAGCAGGTCGACTTCGGCCGGCCGAAAGAACCGCTCGTCGATGGTGACGAAGTCCTGATAGTCGAGGCCGACGTGACCGAACGCGACGTCGCAGAACTCGCGCACCGAGTGGGTCTCGCCGGTCGAGACCACGAAGTCGTCGGCCGTTTCCTGTTGGAGCATCAGCCACATGGCCCGCACGTAGTCGCCGGCGAAACCCCAGTCGCGCTGCGAGTCGAGGTTGCCCAACGCCAGGTTGGTGTCGAGGCCGTGCTTGATGCGGGCCACCCCATGCGTGATCTTCCGGGTGACGAACTCGAGGCCGCGTCGCGGACTCTCATGGTTGAAGAGCATGCCGCTCGACGCGTGGAGGCCGTAACTCTCGCGGTAGTTCACCGTGATCCAGTGGCCGTAGACCTTGGCCACGCCGTACGGGCTGCGGGGGTACAGCGGGGTGGACTCGCGCTGCGGGACCTCGACCACCTTGCCGAACATCTCGCTGGAACTGGCTTGGTAGAAGCGGATGTCGGCGTCGACGGTGCGGATGGCGTCCAACACCCGCGTCACACCCAACGCGGTGGTCTCACCGGTCAGCACCGGTTGACTGAACGACGTCTGCACGAACGACTGCGCAGCGAGGTTGTAGACCTCGTCGGGCCGGTTGTCGCTCAGCACCTTGATCAGCGAGGCCTCGTCGAGCAGATCGCCCGACACCAGTTCGATGTCGTCCTGGATCCGGGCGATGCGCTCGAAGTTCACCGTGCTGCTCCGGCGCACCATTCCGATCACGTCGTAGCCCTGCTCTAGCAGGAACTCGGCCAGGTACGAGCCGTCCTGCCCGGTTACGCCGGTTATGAGTGCGCGCCTGGTCGTCATCGTGATGCAGTTGTAACGGGGGGGACGACCGACGTCTGCTAAGCCAGTTGGCAGATGACGACGATCCTCGGGCAGCGCATCGCCCGGCTCCGCCACGACCTGGGTTGGACCCAACAGGAGTTGGCCGAGCGCCTCGCCATCTCACGCGTCGCCGTGTCCCACCTCGAGTCCGGAGCCACCGTCCCGAGTGAGCGCACGATCACGCTGCTCGCCGGCGTGTTTAAGCTCGAACCCCACGAGCTGGTCGCCGATACCGGCTACCCCGTGGCCAAGGGCGAGCGCCTGCCGGTCACCGCGGCGCGCTACACCGAAGTCGAGTTGCAGCTGCGGTTGCTGGAGGCGACGCCCGATGATCCGGCCTGGCCGGACCGCCTGCGCGTGCTACTCGAACTGACCCACGATCGCCGCGAGCGCGCCGCGCTGCGCGACGCACTGGCGAAGGTGCGCGTCCTAGACCGGTAGCACCCCGTGCTTGCGCCACGGGCGCTGCACGACCTTGGTGGTCGACACGGCCAGACCCCGACAGATCGCGGCGCGGGTGTCGGCCGGATCGATGATGTCGTCGACCTGCGCGTGGCCGGCGGCGATGTAGGGGTCGATGTTCTTGCGCAGCTCCTCGGCCATAGCCATGCGCGCCGCGTCGCGCTCCTTGCCTTCCGGATAGGCGTCCAGTTGCTTGCGGGCGATGATGTTCACCATCCCGTCGGGCCCCATAACCGCGATCTCCGCCGTCGGCCACGCCGCGATGTAGTCGGCTTCGTAGGCGGTGCCGTTCATAACGAAGTACCCGGCGCCGTACGCCTTGCGGAGGACGACGGTGATCTTGGGGACGGTGGCTTCGGACACGGCGAAGAGCATCTTGGCGCCGTGGCGGATGATGCCCTGCTTCTCGACGGCCGAGCCCACGATGAAGCCGGGCACGTCCTGCAGGAACACCAGCGGTATGGCGAACGCGTCGCACAGCCACACGAAGCGCGCCGCCTTGTCCGCCGAGTTCACGTCGAGCGTGCCGCCCAAGACCTTGGGCTGGCTGGCGACGACGCCGACGGGCTGGCCGGCGAAGCGAGCGAAGCAGGTGATGACGTTCTTGGCCCACTCCGGCTTCATGGCGAAGTACTCACCGTCGTCGACGATGGCTTCGATCACCCTGTACATGTCGTACGCCCGCCGCGGCGCGGTGGGCACGATGTCATAGAGCTGCTCGACCCGGCGGTCGGCAGGGTCGGTCGCCGCCCGGCGCGGCGGCGGTTCCTGGTTGTTGGCCGGGAAGTACGACAGGTACGCCCGCACGACGCGCAGGCACTCTTCGTCGCTGTCGACTTCGCGGTCGGCCACGCCGCTCACCTTCGTATGGACGGCCGAACCACCCATCTCCTCCTCGGTCACGTCCTCGCCGGTAGCCGCCTTGACGAGGTGGCGGCCGCCCAACGCCATCGACGAGATGCCCTTGACCATCGGCACGAAGTCGGCCAGCGCGGGGATGTACGCGGTGCCCGCCGCGCAGTGGCCGAGCATGGCCGCCACTTGGGGGACGACACCGGAAAGCGTGACCTGCTCGCGGAACAGCGCACCGGCCGACGCGAACGTCGAGCCGCTGGTGGCCTGGATGCGGGCGCCGGCCGAATCCAGCAGCCACACCATCGGGATGCGCTGGCGCAGGGCCACCTCGCGCATCCGCGCCGTCTTGTGCTCGCCGACCGCACCCATCGATCCGGCCATCACCGTGAAGTCGTACGCCATGAGCGCGACCCGCCGACCGTCGATGGCGCCGACGCCGGCCACCATCCCGTCGGCCGCGAGATACCCCTTGGCTTCTTGCAACCCGGGGTCCATCGAATCGGCCAGCAACCCGTACTCGACGAACGTGCCCGGATCGAGGAGCTGCTCGATGCGTTCACGTACCGGCGTCTTGCCCAGGTCGCGTTGGCGGGTGATGCGCTCCGGACCGCCCATGGCGTAGGCCTGGTCGCGCCGGGCGCGGAGGTCCTCGACCAACGGCTTCCAGTCGTGCAGTTCGTCAGCCACGGTCGGTCACCGGCCCTTCCATTGCGGCTCACGCTTTTCGGCGAACGCGGCGATGCCTTCGGCCGCGTCCTCGGTGTACGACGTGATGGTGAGCATCGAGTGCAGCAGCTTGAGCGCCTCGGCGGCCGGCTGGTCCCACACCGAATAGAACGAGTCGCGACCCAGCTTCACGATGGCCGGCGACTTGGCCGCCAGCGACGCGGCCAACTCGTCGGTGGCCGCGTCGAGCGCGTCTACCGGCACGACGCGGTTCACGAAGCCGATGCGTTCGGCCTCGGCCGCGTCGACCCGGCGGCCGGTAAGCATCAGCTCGAGCGCCTTCTTCGGCGGCATCGACCGCGTGAGCGGCACGGTGATCATGTACGGCCACAGCCCGACGTTGATCTCCGGCGTCCCGAACTGCGCGTCGTCGGCGGCCACGATGAAGTCACAAGCAAGAGCCAGGCCGAAGCCACCGGCCAACGCGTACCCCCGCACCCGGGCGATGATCGGTTTGCCCAGCGTCCACATGTCGTCGAACAATCGAGCGAGTTGGCCGCGGCCGTCGTGCAGATCGAGATAGCCGGCGCCCGACGCCATCCCGGTGAGGTCGGCCCCCGCGCAGAACGCCTTGTCGCCCGCACCGGTGAGGACGATCACCCGGACGGCGGGATCGTCCTTGGCCCGGGCCAGCACGTCGCGCAACCCGCTGATCACGCCCCACGACAACGCGTTGCGCCGCTGCGGCCGGTTGATCGTGGCCCGCCCGACACCGTCGGCCACCTCGTACAGCAACTCGTCCGAAGCTTCGCTCACGAGTGCGGACGGTAGCGTGAACCGCTCATGTGGTTCACCGCCATCACGGTGGCGCTCGGCGCGCTCATCGGGCTGGCGGTGGGTGGCCGCCCCCGTCACGTTCCCGAGCACACGTTCCACTTGTGGCCACTCCTGCTGGCCGGCCTCGCCCTGCAAGTAATCGTCGAAGCGGGAATGGTCGGTGCCATCGGTGTGCAGCTCGTTGCTGTTTCTTACGTACTGCTCCTGGCGTTCGGCGCGCTGAACCTCCGCCTCAGCGGGATGGGCGTGGTCATGGTCGGCATGGCGATGAACCTCGTTCCCATCGCGATCAACGCCGGCATGCCGGTGCGGGCCGGCGCGCTGGTCGACGCCGGCATCGTCCCTACCCCGGACGCGTCCACGTACGTCCGCTTGCGCGGCGAGCGCCACCTGGAGGACAACGGCGACCACCTCACCTTCCTCGGCGACATCATCCCGGTCAGTGCAATCCGCCAGGTCGTGAGCTTCGGGGATCTGGTGCTGGGCATCGGCACCGTCACCCTCATCGTCGGGATTCTCCGCCCGCCGCCGAGCAAACCGTGGCGCGAGCACTGATCGTCGCGTTCCGCCTGGGCGGGACCGACGGCGTTTCCATCGAGGCGGCCAAGTGGGCGTGGGCCCTCGAGCAGCTGGGCTTCGAGGTCACGACGATGGCCGGTGCCGGTGCGGCCGACGTCGTGCTGCCCGAGCTGGCGATCGGTGCCGACGGTCCCGACCGCGTCGTGCTGCCCGACGCCGACGTCGTCGTCGTCGAAAACCTGCTGTCGCTGGCGCCGCTGAACCCGGCCGCGGCGCGCGCGGTCGCCGCCGCGTTGGCCGGGCGCCACGCGGTGATCCGCCATCACGACCTTCCCTGGCAGCAACCGCGGTACGCAGCGTGGAGCGAGCCGGTGGCCGACGACCCGTGCTGGCGCCACGTCACCATCAACGAGGTGAGCCGCGTCGCGCTGGCGGAACGCGGCATCGCGGCCACGACCATCTACAACGCGTTCGACGCCGACCCGCCTCATGGCGACCGTCGCGCCACCCGCGACAAGCTCGGGCTGGGCGGCGGCGACCGGCTCTTGCTGCACCCGTCGCGAGCGCTCCCGCGCAAGAACGTGGGGGCAGCGATCGCGCTGGCGGAGGCACTCGACGCGACGTACTGGTTGCTCGGCGACGTCGAGGATCCACCCGAACTGACAGCCAAACCGCGGGCTATGGCCCGCGGGTCGACTGTCAGTTCGCCGGACGGGTACCGCGACGAGTTCGACGCGCTCGTCGCCGCGGCGCGCACACGCGTCGTACGCGACCAACCGGCTGACATCGCCGACGCCTACGCGGTCTGCCTGCCGTCGACGTGGGAGGGCTTCGGCAACGCCACGGTTGAATCGGCCACGTACCGCAAGCCGTTGGCGATCGGCGACTACCCCGTCGCCCGCGAGCTGGCCGCCTTCGGCTTCCGCTGGTTCGCGGCCGACGACGCCGCGCCGCTCGACGAATGGCTGTCGGCGCCCGACGAGCAGCCGCCGCTCCTCGACCACAACGCCGCGATCGCCCGCCGTCATTTCGATCTGGCCGATCTCCCGGCCCGCCTCGACAAGGTGCTGCGTGGTTGACCCCGTCGCCCAACGACGGGCCCGCCTGGCCCGGCTGGCCGGCGCCGGTCAGCGCACCGGCTACCTCGCGCTGCTCGTTGCCGTGGTCGCCTTCTTCTGGGCGCTGCTCGCCAGCTTCCCCGCCGGTGCCACCACGATCGTGGCGGTGAGCATGACCGTCGCCACCGTCACGCTGGCCCCCGCCATCGTCCTCGGATACGCGGTCAAGGCCGCGCAGAGAGAGGACGACGAGAGGCCGGGGTAAGGTCCGCGACATGCACAAAGCCGCCGTCCTTCCCGGTCTGAACCAGCCGCTGGAGATCCGCGACGTCGAGATCGAGGCGCCCCGCGCCGGCGAGATCAAAGTGCGCATGGGCGCCTCGGGGGTCTGCCACTCCG